>CAJOKR010000032.1 GCA_905235135.1 uncultured Bacteroidales bacterium | reverse complement strand
CGAACCATACATCGATGAGGTCGCTCTCGCGGTACATCTTCTGACCCGTCGGGGAAACCAGCACGATGGTATCAACGTAGGGTTTGTGCAGGTCGATGTTGTTGTCGTAGTTTTCCTGCGACATATCGTTGACCTTGAAGTTCTTATACGGATTCTCGGTCATGAAGCCGGCGGCGATGGCCTTGTCGATTTCGGCCATCAGCTGCTCGATGGAGCCAATGCAGATCTGCTCTTTCTTGTCCTCGGTGGTCCAGATGGGCAGCGGCACTCCCCAGAAGCGGGAGCGGGAGAGGTTCCAATCGACCAGGTTTTCGAGCCAGTTGCCGAAACGGCCGGAGCCGGTGGCGGCAGGCTTCCACTTGATGGTCTTGTTCAGCTCCATCATACGCTCTTTGTAGGCCGTGGTCTTGATGAACCAGGAGTCGAGCGGATAGTAGAGCACGGGCTTATCGGTGCGCCAGCAGTGCGGGTAGTTGTGGGTGTGCTTCTCGCTCTTGAAAAGCTTGCCCTGCTCCTTCAGCATCACCACGATATCCACGTCCAAGGACTTGTCCTTCTCCGTTTTGGTGGGGTCGTAGGCATTCTTCACGAACTGGCCGGCGTAGGGGCGATAGGCCTCCACGTCCATGCAGTTTTGGACAAATTCGGGGTCGAGGTCCTCGATGCGGTAGAACTTGCCGGTGCGATCGACCATCGGCTGGCGGATGCCGTCCTTGTCGATCATCACGAGCGGCGGGATGCCTGCGGCGGCGGCCACACGCTTGTCATCGGCACCGAAGGTCGGGGCGATGTGCACGATGCCGGTACCGTCTTCCGTGGTGACATAATCGCCGGGGATGATGCGGAAGGCACCTTCGCCGGGGTTCACCCACGGGATGAGCTGCTCGTAGGAGATGCCCACGAGATCTTTGCCCTTGAACTCCTTTACGACCTCCGGAGCCTCTTTGAACATCGTGCCCACCAACGCCTTGGCCATCAGGATGTAGCAAGGCTGTTCATTGTACGGATGCGCGGTTTTCAGCATCACATAGTCGATGTTCGGACCCACGCACAACGCCGTGTTGCTCGGCAGCGTCCACGGGGTGGTCGTCCACGCGATGGCATACGTGGGCATCGGGTCGTTGGCGTTAATGGCCAATTGCTCGTTGCCGCTCACTAACTTGAACAGCGCGACACAGGTCAAATCCTTCACATCGCGGTAGCAGCCTGGCAGGTTGAGCTCGTGGGAGCTGAGGCCGGTGCCGGCGGCGGGGGAGTAGGGCTGGATGGAGTAGCCTTTATAGAGCAGACCTTTCTTATAAAGCTCTGATAGTAAATACCATACGGTTTCGATGTACTTGTTGTCAAAAAGGTGATGTAGGGGTGTTCGAGATCGACCCAGTAGCCCATTTCGCGGGTGAGGTCGTCCCATTTGTCCTTGAATTTCATCACCTCTTGGCGGCAGGCCTTGTTGTAGTCCTCCACGGAGATTTTCTTGCCGATGTCCTCCTTGGTGATGCCGAGGGTCTTCTCCACGCCGAGTTCCACGGGCAGGCCGTGCGTGTCCCAGCCGCCCTTCCTGCCGACATACTTGCCGGTGAGGGTCTGGTAGCGGCAGACGATGTCCTTGATGGTGCGGGCCATCACGTGGTGGATGCCGGGCATGCCGTTGGCGGACGGCGGTCCCTCGAAGAAAACGAAACGTTTGTGTCCCTCGCGGGTCGATAGACTCTTGGCGAAGATGTCATTGTCTTCCCAATATTTTCTCATTTCCTCCCCAAGGGCAGGGAGATTAAGACCTTTGTATTCAGTATATTTCATCTATAAACGGATTTTTCCAAAAAACTGGCAAAGATACAAAAAATTTGTTCATTATATCCTTTGCAACCACTGGTTCATGAACCGGTCATAAACAATGTAGCCGTTGGGCGTTTGATAAAGCAACTCTTTGTCGTTCAAAACCTCCAAGGTTTTTACACTGCTGGCACCCGGCAAACCATGCTTCTTGATGAACTCTTTGCCCATGGGCTGTTCCACCAACCCTTCTTTGGCCACAGCTCGGAGCAATGAGAATTGGTTTTCGGTAAGGAATGACACAATGCTCTCATACTGGGGCGTTTTGCTCTCCACAACATTCAATATCGTTTCTCGAAGTTGCGCGGAAGACGACACGGACTTGAACTTTTCGTAGAGTCTGTTCAAAATAGATTGGATATACCACGTATAGCCTTCGTAAATGTTGTAAAGTTCATGAAACACTTCACGATCCAGCACACCCTTTCTCGCCTCGAAAAACCGGTTGGCAAATTGATAGTAAGTCTCTTCGTCAAGAGGCGTAAGATTCATCATATCGGTGCTTTGATAGAATGGCCGTTTGGGTGAAGCGAACATCTCGGACATAAGATGCTTCCGACTCCCCGAGAAGATGAAATGGATGTTATGCGAGAACTGAATGTAGGATCGGAGCATCGCCTCGGTACCGGATTCGGGATATTCATTGATTTGCTGGAACTCGTCGATGGCGATGAAAACTTCGCGCTGAATCTTGTTGAGATAGGTGAAAATGCTCCGAATGGTCATTTCCGATTGCGTTGGATCCACATTTAATGTCACATTCGGCATCCCGGTGAGGGCATCCATACCCAGAACCGGTCTCAAAGAGCCGAGCATCTCCAATAGCTTTTTGCCCAACATTTTACTTTTGGAGAGCGTTTCGTTGAGTACCGCAGAGCCTAACATACGCACAAATTCGCTCTGATTTTTCGTGGGAAATATGTCGATATAGATACAAATCGCATCCTTGTTCTCTGATTTGATTTGGTGAAAAGTGTTCAAAATCAGCCCTGTTTTTCCCAATCTTCTGGGAGAAATCAGCGTAATATTGCGCCCATTATAGAGCATTGAAGTCATATTTTTGGTCTCTTCTATACGGTCGCAGAAGTATTCCGGACTCTCGTAACCTTGACATATAAAGGGGTTTACAATATTTTTCTTCATAGAATTCAAACTAAATAGGTTCTATATTCATTACATAATTTCCGTAACGGAAAAACTGAAATGCAAAAGTACAAAAAATTTCTTTCAAAAATAATATGTACTTTTGCCGTCTTAAATTGATAATATGCGAAAGATAATCACCCCCATAATCCTCCTCGCCATGATTTCCGCTACCGCGCAACGCGATTATACCCAGTATGTTAACCCGATGATTGGGACCAACGGCATGGGGCACACCTTCCCCGGCGCATGCTACCCCTTCGGGGGCGTGCAGGTGAGTCCCGACACGGACACCATCCCCCACAACATCAACGGCCGCTACCAGCCGGGCGTCTACGACTACTGCGCCGGCTACCAGTACCGCGACAAGACCATTGTGGGCTTCAGCCACACCCACTTCAGCGGCACCGGCCACTCCGACATGGGCGACATCCTGCTGATGCCCTTCACCGGCGAGGTGCAACTCCACCCTGGCACCGCCGACAACCCTGACGGCGGCTACCGCTCGCGCTTCAGCCACGAAACCGAGAAGGCCTCGCCCGGCTACTACGAGGTGCGCCTCAGCGACGACGACATCCTCGTGCAGCTCACCGCCACCCCGCACTGCGGCATCCACCGCTACACCTTCCCCCAAGGCGAGACGCAGAAGCTCATCGTCGATCTCAACCACTGTCTCTACAACTACGACGGCAAGGTGCTATGGGCCTCCCTACGCATGGAAGACCCCTACACGCTGACCGGCTACCGCATCACCAACGGCTGGGCTCGGGAAAACTACGTCTATTTCGCCATCCACTTCAGCAAGAAAGTGAAGAACTATGGTTATCAGGATTTCGGGAAACAGGATTACAATGGCTTCTGGCGCCGCTTCGACCTGAACCACAATTTTCCCGAAATGGCGGGCCGCAAGGTGGTGACTTGGATAGAGTTCGAAGATGACAACGACCCTGTATTGGAAGTGCAAGTTGGGCTTTCTGCCGTCAGTGCTAAAGGTGCTGATTTCAACTTGGCAGAAGTCTATCGATTCGAGGAAATTGAGGACGATGGTATTTCTTTTGAAAAAATATACCGTCGTACCTTTGAAAAATCGTACCAGAAAACAAAACAGGAAAAATTAAACATTTACGATGCAAAAGGTACGGCAGACCAGCTTGCCATGTTCTACACCTCGCTCTATCATACGATGATAAATCCGTCTGTGTATCAAGATGTTGACGGGCAATATCGAGGCGTGGACCACAATATTCATCAAAATGAATATGGCCATACCAACTACACGATTTTCTCTCTGTGGGATACTTACCGCGCCGAGCATCCTCTATTGAACATCATCGACCCGAAAAGCGCAGTGGATATGGCGGAATCCATGCTGAACCATGCCAGACAGAGCGTTCACCATGCGTTGCCTGTATGGAGCCACGCGGGCAATGAAAACTGGTGTATGATTGGCTACCACGGCGTTTCGGCTGTTGTAGATGCTTTTCTGCTTAACAAGGATAAATTCCTATACAATGTGAACATGAAAGGTGAGGCATTATTGATTTCAGCAATGCCTTATATTCTAAACAGCTCTAATTTAGATTATTATGACCACACCGACCTCTATGAAAAATTGGGCTATGTCCCTTATAATAAATCTGTTGTGGGCACCTCCATCACTTTGGAAAATGCGTACGAAGATTGGGTAATCTACCATTTGATGGACAAAGGCCATGTTGCACCTGAATATGAAAATTGGAAGGAGACCTACCGTCAGCGCGCGCTGAACTTCAAGAACGTTTTCAACCCCGAGACAGGCTTTGCGCAGGCACGCTACGAGGACGGCAGTTGGAAGACGCCCGCCGACCTGCTCTCAACCTCCAACGAGGGCTTCATCGAGGGCAACAGCTGGAACTATTCGTTCTACGTGCCGCACGATGTCAACGGCTTGATCAAGATTATGGGCGGCGACAAGGTCTTCGTGAACCGCTTGGACGAGCTCTTCACGATGTACGTGCCGGACAAGTTTTTCGCTGAAACAGAGGATGTTACCCGCGAAGGCATGTTGGGCGGCTATGTGCACGGCAACGAGCCCAGCCACCACATTCCGTACCTCTATATGTGGACCTCCCAACCCTGGAAGACTCAGCTGCGCGTGCGCGAGGTGATGAACAGAATGTACCGCAACCACCTCGACGGGCTGTGCGGTAACGACGACTGCGGGCAGATGTCGGCATGGTACATCTTCAGCGCAATGGGCTTCTACCCCGTCTGTCCGGCCAGCGGCCAGTACGTCTTCGGCGCCCCCTACCTGCCCGAAAACGTACTCCATCTGCAAAACGGCAACACCCTGACCATCAAGGCCCCCAACGTCAGCGACCAAAACTGCTACATCCAGTCGGTGACGCTCAACGGCAAACCCCTGCACACCGCCTACATCACCTACGAGCAGATCATGGCCGGCGGGGAATTAGTCTTCACGATGGGGAGCAAACCGAATAAACGGTGGTTTACGGAGAAGCCGTATTCGCTGGAATAGGCATTAGGCATTAGGCAATAGGCAAAAGCTTTATTCAAGTAGCCGGATATCTTACAGTCGCCGCCCATCTTTTCCCCCTTTTGACCCAAAATGCTGAGCACCATTCCGCGAGGCGCGAAGCGCCGCAGCGGAACCTCCTCCGTTTAACAACAACCTTCCGGAAAAGTACATGAACTGAGTTTGCAAAACTTCAGTCAGTTTTTTTTCTTCAGCTCGCGCTGAAAGAAAACGGCAAGAGGTTATTGCATAAGCCGCAGTCTATCAGTGTCTTAGTTTCCGTTCGATCCACAAGCACTAATTAATTCCGAAAAAAATGAAAGATTGATTGTAACATTTCCCGTTTTTCCATACTTATGGATAAAAAGTCGAACGAAACCTATAAGAGCAATGAACAAGGAACGCTTATACCAACCCCTGATGCGCAGACTGCCGAACCACGGGCACGACAACCACTTTATTGTTGATGGCCACAGTCAAGAATTACTGCTGAAAATCAGAGACTTGCTGGATGTTTTTGCGCCTATTGGAGACGACCACAGGCATGGACTTTGGATAGAGGTGCCGCGTGGGCAGCCTTCCGACTGGGCAAGTTTCAAAGAGGTGAAGGATTGGGAGGAGGATGTGAAAACCCGCAAGGACTATCTTGAGTACTGGAGGTCGGAGTTCCCTCTCGAGACGTACTGGTATTTCATCTCGGTGAGCCAGTATAAGGGTCATACCTATCTACATATTACTGACCGCGACCACCATTGGTGCAGCATTCATAACGATGCGAAATGGAATGGTCATAAGATTGGTCCGTTGGATTGGTATCTGGAACCGCTGCTGGCGTTTCTACAGGATTGCATCGCAGAAGTCGCACAAGATACGGAAGCCTACAACCGTTATGTGAACGAGCATCTTCCCAAGCGGCAACGCACAGGCAGTATTCCCCGCAAGGAGATGAACCGCATTGTCCCTTGGCAACGGCCGGTACCAAAACAGCAGGAGAAAGGTCTGCGGGTACTGCGCGAATGCATTGCTAACGAGGCCATCTACAAGAAGATAAAAGATGGCGAAGACCCTGGGCCTTTACCGGCATTTTATCGCGAGCCGCTGGACACGATGAGCATCCGCATCTACAGCAAGTACTTCCGGGCGGCACACGAGGTCTTTGATTCGCAGCACGAACCTTGGTCGGAAAGAGATAAGAAGGAACGGGAGCAAAGACGCCGTAAAAATGCCAAGTTGGACGATATCGGATATTATCGCCGTTATCAGCTTGGTCGTCACGGGGATATATCAGACGAGACCGATTTCGACAGCGTCAAAGCATTCGAGGACATGGCCTTCGACCACTATGGCGAGCTTGGACTGTCGCGCATGGACGTCCACGCCACAGACTACTATACCCCTGGCCACTGGCTCATCACTTTCGGTTTCAGTTATTCTGCCTACTTGGACGATGCGGTGGATATCGCTGTGGCCCTGTACGAAACTGGGTGTCCACTCATTATCCACGATGCGCAGAAGATACTGGATGTGCTGGAGGAGAAGGATAATGTCTTGCTCACCCCGCACTACTTCCACGACTACTTCTGCCATCACGACGAGGGTAGCGTTTTTCCGCTTCCATACGAGTGCTACTTGGGAGAAAACGACGAGCTTACTCGCGAGCAGTACGACGAAATTGTCTCGCTGGCTAAGTGGAAGCCAGAGGAGCCTGTCGTATTAGACACCCTTGTGCCCCTGAACGACCCTGTCTATGATTTGATTCGCGATGAGATTTCCGAGTCGCTGACGCTATGCGGAATCCTTTCCGTGCTGGAACGCAAGTATGATGTCGTTCTTGGCTTATCGAACTATACCGACCACCAGCATTGCTACCTGTTTGAGCACGGCCCAGGCCAACTCCGAATCGAAGAGAACAAGAAGCAGTTTGAAACAGTCAATGCGGCGATGTATTATATCATAGGACGATTTATTGAGGAGAAGAAAAAATCAGAGACTAAATAATCATTAACACAGAGGAACAATGAGCTTAGATTTGTACATCACATCAAAAACACCTATCCGCAAGCGTGGAACGGGTGTCTATGTCCGAGAGAACGGACAGACAGTTGAACTAAAGACAATGGAAGAAGTGCGCTCGCATTTTCCAGACGCAGACCTTTCGCATATTTCGGTTCATGAATATGAAGACGGGGATTTTTGGCACGGGAACATCACGCATAACATGAACGAGATGGCCTCAGAGGTCCCTATCGAGGGTGTGGAACTGACGCTCTATGATTTACTGTGGCGACCAGACGAGCACGGTTTTGCAACGGCGGGCTCGCCTGGCTATCGGGAATTCGTGCTGAAGGGATATCTATATTTGCGAGCTCACAAAGAAGAACTACTGCCGCTGAATCCAGACAATGGCTGGGGCAATTACGATCAGTTGCGCGCATTCACACTGGATTTCCTACAACACTTGATTTCGGCAGACGATGATTTCGAAATATATGCATCAAGATAGCAGAAGTACGGAACATAATAACATCAAAACTGTGCAAAATTTTAAAATGAGTTGGAGAACTTCTTCCATGCCCTCGGCATCCCTTACGAGAACATCTTCACCGAAGAAGCACTCGATGGCATAAACAGTTTCGGTCAGCATTATTATGAGTACTACGAGGAGCACGAGAAGTTCCTCAAGCAGTTCAATAAGAGATTAAGTAACAACAAGTAATTATGGAACAACGAACAAACATCAACGACACCGACTTCACCCGCCAGAAGTGGGTGAATGAAGGTGGAATCTACTTTCCAATCAGCGGTGATACCGTATTATTAAAAACACCTGGTAATGGTATCTTCAACGTGGTGAAATCACCCAACCCAATGGATGCAAGACTGGGACTTCAAAGGATTGCCGACACTTTCGAGTTCAACTTCAAGATTTACGAACTGGGCTGCGATGAGATGCTGAAGACAATCAAAAAGACATGGAAATCAGACGTATTCGTCAAAGGCGAGAAAAACTTGGGCGTTATCTTCAATGGTCTGAAAGGAACAGGCAAAACGTTGTCAGCGAAACTGCTCTGCAATGCACTCGATCTGCCCGTAGTCATCGTGCAATATCCGTACGAGGGCCTAGTCAACTTCCTACAGTCGCTTTGTTTCGAGTGCATCGTGTTCATTGACGAGGCAGAAAAGACCTTCAAGAAAGGCGAAGACGACGATGTTCTCTTACGCTTGATTGATGGTGTCTATAACCAAACTCGAAAACTCTACATCTTAACCACCAATCAGTTAACGCTCAACGACAATCTGTTGGGCCGTCCCGGTCGCATCCGCTATCATTTTGAGTTTGGCAACCTGCCCCCAAAGGCCATCAACGACTATCTCGACGATAACCTCCTACCCCAATTTGCCAACCAGCGCAGAAACATCCTCAATCAGGTCGATCTCCTTGAAATCTCCACCATAGACATTCTCAAGGCTTTGGTCGATGAAGTAAACATCCACGGCCAGTTGCCTGAAAACATGTGCTTGAACATTCCTGCAGCCAAGCACGCCTTCGAGATTCTGGAATTCTACAATATCACAGAACTCGACCGTTATAAGGAGATTAAGGTGTTCATCAGCAGACAGATGAATGAAAGCGAAGCCTCAACCATCAGCGAGTGGATCCACAAACCACAAAAGATTAATAAGAAGAAAACCAACGAAGATTTGTTGGAGGATAAGTTTGATTCGGTCTATATCACGACCATCACTACCCATTCAAATACCCTTACCCGAGAGACTTCCACCTCTCGTGGCACTATCGTCACAACTCCTAACAACGATGGTTACTTCTTGATGAACAACCGCTACGAAGACAGTGCTCACCTCTGCCTCTTGTTACGCAAAAAGAACAGCCCTTCGCTCTATCGGGGGCAGTTATAAAACCCAAGTGTCCGTGAATTGCTTGCATACGGAAAACAATAAAATACCACAAGCACAATAAATTTTCAACACCTGACGTTCATATCAAAAAAAAGAGTATTTTTGCGGACCGATTAAAAGAGTATTTTAACGTTAAAAACATAAAGTTATGATTGCAAAGAAAACAGACAAAGGAAACTTGGAAAACAAGCGTGGCTTGTTCCTTCTTGTCGGATTTGCCGTAGTTTTAGCCCTCATCTACGCCGGCTTCGAGCTTTTCGCGAACGAAGACAAGGCTCCCACGATGGAGTTGCCGGATGATGATTTTATCACCGTTGTCGATGATGATGTCATCGCCACCGACCAGACTCCTCCGCCCCCACAAGAACAACCTCAACAACAGCAGGAGGTGGTGCTCAACATCGTGGAGGATAACATCAAGGTCAACACCGATCTTGACTTCTCCGTTGAGTTTGACCAGGAAGAAGCCATTGCTGATTTCAGCGATGAGGAAGTCGAAATTGTGGAGGAAGTTGGTGAAGATGAACCGCCCGTGCAATGGACGGAGGAAATGCCGGAATTCCCCGGCGGTCCTGAGGCCCTTAACGCCTTCCTGACCCGCGAGATCCAATATCCTGAGGTGGCTCGTAACAATGGTATCACCGGTACCGTGCTGATCGAGTTCGTCGTCGAGAAGGATGGCCGTGTGAGTAACGCCAAGGTCAAAGTTCCGTTGTTTCCCGAGTGCGACAAGGAAGCTGTCCGCGGTGTCATGGCAATGCCGAAATGGAAACCCGGTAAGAACATGGGCAAGCCCGTCCGCTGCTTCTACCAAGTGCCTGTTACGTTCAGACAATAATTCCGTCTGAGGCTTTACGAAACAAAAAAGGGAATCCGTGTGGTTCCCTTTTTTTTTCAAATGGTGTTTCAATGTCGGCATATTTTTTAGAAAAAAATCGTGGACAATCTAACCAATTAATAAAATGATTATATTTGCCGAATCATTTTTATACATTCGAAATGTAGGTAAAAGGCTCTTCCTGCATGGAGAGAGTGAGTTTTTTTTCAAGAGCTTGTATCGTTTTGTTATGAATATGAAGCCTGTTATTGTCTTGTGTCTTTTCGTAGCCATAGCGCTTGTTTCATGTAAAAAAGAACTCAATGAATCCATGTATCCAATGGAGCAAAGATCTACCCTACAAGAATATAAACCAACTTTTGACGATTTGATTAGTTTTATGCTTGAAGAAGGGTATGAGGAATCGACAGATGAGTCAACCGACTCCGAAATAATGAGTAACATTTCCCCTGGTTTTAAAAAATGGATGGTTTTAAAAAAATGGATGACTATAGTGTGGTTGTGCTGTATGAAGATTCGTGTTCTTATTCTCGAGCTGCGGGTGAATGTAACAAGATTTACACCCCTATTTATGATGAAGATGATAAAACAAAAATCATAAGATATGAATGTTTAGGGGAGGGCAATACCTGTCACGTTGAATGCTATGTGATTGGACCTGGTTTTATTAGATGTACAATTTTTGTATGTGAACAATAATTAATCTTATATATGAAACGTTTTTTCCCCCTTTATTGTTTTGCCGTTCTCACAATTGCGGCCTGTGTCAGTAGTTGTATAGATTGCTACGATACGAAATCCCACATTCAAACAGATAATCCCAATAGTGGTTTCCCTGAGTATTGTACAGTTGTTTCACAACTTGATTCTTTGGGTTACGAAGAACAGATTATTTCAGACGAGCTATATTCTTATCTTCCAGAAAGATATGATTTAGTGTCTTATTATTCAAATGAAGATAAGTCCTTTCTTGTTGTTGGTTACGATTGGCGAAATCCATACTTAGCTCATGCTGCTGACGAATGTGATTTAAAATATTACACATATCCTGATCGCAATGGTATAGTGTGCGAGAGTTCTGGAAATGCTTGTAGAGTCGTATTGGATGACCAAGGTGGTGTTTCAATAATAATATGTCAGATAACTCAAGAACAATGAAAGCAAATATATTTTATTATTCTATTGTAGTGTTTGTGTGTTTAGTTATTACTTCCTGTAGATCATTTGATAAAACGACCGATTTGATAGTTCTTAACAAGGAGTATGACATAGTTCTTGATAAAAACGACGAGAGAGGAAGTCCTTTTTTTGGACTTTCAATAGATTATTTTGATGAAAACGAACGAATGTTTTCATGTGGATTGCGATGGCCATCGTTTCAATACGTACTTTATAATGTGTCGGATTCTATTCTGTTAGATTCTGTGGATTTCAAATTAAATCCTCAAACAAATATTCAAGCATTCCGCTTCCTTTCGCAAGACACTATTCTTTTGGCCTTAAATCCGTCCTACGAACGTAACTTTCACGATGGAATCCTATTAGTTGTTGATAGAAATAAAAACATTTTGGATACAATACCATTAGATGCTTTCCCTGTTAAAACCCATAATAATCCTGACATAAAAGACCCCGAAAGGTTGTTTGTGACATTCACAAAGTTTCCTTTGGTGTGTAAATATGATAAAATCGTTATTCCAATGCAACATTGGGGCAATATGTTCCCCGGACTACCAAACGACAGCCTTCTCGGTGTCGTGAATTTGAGAACAAAACAATGTCATAAGTTACCAATTGGCCAAACTCCTGCTCCTCCAAATTATTATTGGGGGTTGTATTACAAATACCCTTGTGGTGTAGAGGCAGGAGATAATGTGTATGTGTTTTTCGGCTCAGAACCAAAACTGTATAAATACAATATGCGAACTGAACACATATCCACACAAAGCATCTCTTTTCATACCATTGACACCATCCAGCCCTATTCTCTTAAGGAAGACGACGACCAAATGGATCCTTATCGTTCTCAATATGAAAAGATATTTTACGATTCCACAAATCACCTCTTATATTGGACAGCTAAAATTAAATGTGACACGATTGATGGACCTTTTGCAATCCAACCTTCGAATTTTATATATAGTTTTGTTATTATAGATGAAGATATGAAAAAGATTGGCGAAGGAATATTGCCCGAGGGTTATTCTTCGAGAATTATTCCACATAAAAAAGGTTTTCTCCTTTACAAAAGAAACCAACCCACCTTAACATACACTTATTTTACATATAGGATTGAAAAGGGACAGAAAGAAAACTTATTCAACCAAGTAAGGGAAAGACGTGCTCGTTACAACAAAGCATACCCTAAATTATCAAAAAGTGAGGCTTTCGTACAATATTTAAAAAAGATACTGGGGGCTGATTTCATAAATCACCGAAAATTTGTTGTTATACCAGCCTCTTCATGTCCTGCATGTGTCCCTATTTATGCACAAACGCTCAAGCAGTATAAACGGCAAGTATTAGACAATAAAACGGCCATAATTCTCATCAATGACGATCTGTCTCAAATAAAGGATTTTTATACTTTGACAGGAACGGATTTCAATAGTTCAACACCAAAGATTAATCAATTGCCTATTTTTTGCGATACTACTAACGAATACCGAATTTATTTCCGCAATTGGATTAATTTACGTTGTATGGAGTTGGACTCATCAAAACAGAATATTGTTTTTGACCTTATCATTAATCCTTCAAATTTAAATGATTTAGAGGTTTTTATTTCTAAATAATTTCTTTTTTTGTTGGAGCTTAAGACTTGAGACTTAGGACTTTTTTAAGTCTTAAGTCTCAAGTCTCAAGTCTTAAGTCTCAATACTTCCGATTCAGAATCTCCGACCACACAATCCCTTTATAAACCTCCTCCTCATCCATGTTGAGGTGGATGGCGGAATGTGGAGCAGCGGCGGCAGCGATATGTTCGTTCTCTTCCACGTTGTTGGAAAACGCCTGCTCGAAGTCGCGGTCGCTCATGGTCTCGTAGGAGAAATACTCGTCCTGCTTCGGTGACTGCGGTGCGGAATAGCGAGGGGTTTCCTTCTTCGGGGTGAAATTCTCGTCATTGTCGGAAGTTTCCACCACGATTGGACGTTGCTTGTTCTTATGTGCGGAACGTTCTGCCTCGTCTTTCTTCAGGTTTTTGAGAATGGTGAACCCGAGCCACCCGACCATCAACAATATATATAGTATTGTATCGAAATCCATAACTGTTATTTTTTAAGGTGTATTATCTTATTGCAAATCAGTAGATTCTTCTTCTAAATGCTCGCTCAGCCGCTTGTTCTCGCTTTTGGCTTTCGCGATGCTGACATTCAGGTCGAAACACATCAGGAAAATCGTGGAGCTCCAGTTAATCCACAGCAGGATGGCGAACAGGGCGCCCAAGGAACCGTAAATGAGGTTGTAGTTGGAGAAATTGGAGAAATAGACGTTCATAATCCAAAGCAAAATCACCAGCAGCAGGGTGCAGATGGAGGAACCGGCGGAGAAGAAGCGGTAGTCGCCGCGCTTCACAGGCGCTAAGTAGTAGAAAATGCTGATCAGGAAATAGACCGCGGTGAAAATCAGGATCCATTTCAGGAAGTTTACGAAGAATGCATAGAGATCGGGGTTATTGATGAAGTTGGTTTCGACGTAGTCCACCGCCAAGGATGCTAAAATGAAAAAGCTGGCCACGAAGACGATGATGATGAAGGTCAAAATCATCAACATGGCACTTAACTTAATCTGTTGTATGAAGTTACGTTTGCCTTCGTTGAAATAGGAGGTGGTCATGGCGGCCAAGATACCCATGATGCAGACGATGGTGAAATAGACGCCGGTGACGAACATGAGGGACGACAAAGTTCCATTCTGCCGCATCACCACGTCGGTGATCACCCCTTCGACCGCAGGCCAGGCGTATGGTGGCACTACGGACTGCAGGAGCGAAATCAGGGTATTGCGGAAGTCCTCCCCCAAGAAAGCGATGGCGGAGAAGAGAGCGATGATCATCGGGATTACGGCCACGAACACGCGGTAGGTGATGGCTGCCGCCCGCTGGAACACCACGCCTTTGCTCATCGACTGTCCGAAGAACAGCATCACGTCGTAAAGCGGCACTTTCTGCAAGCCGGGCAGCGAAATCGTCTTCGATTTGGCCACAAGCTTCCCGAAACCCGGAATGCGCTCCAGGTCATTGCTCCATTGCAGGAATTTCAGTTTCCAATATCGGAAAAACCGCTTCATCACTAACAGTCAAAGTTCAATGTTCAATGTTCAAAGTGCTTTGAGGCTCATGTCCAAGCTTTTGATTTGGTGGGTGAAAGCACCGACGGAGATGAAATCGACACCGGTAACAGCATAGTCGTGGAGGGTCTCCTTCACGATGCCGCCGGAAGCTTCGGTTTCCATACGGTGATCCACCATTTTCACGCCCTCGCGAATTTGGTCGGGGGTGAAATTATCGAACATGATACGCTGCACCCCGCCATGTTCGAGCACGCGCCGCACATCGTCCAAACTACGGGTCTCAATCTCAATGTTGAGCTGCATGTTGTTGTCCTTCAGATACTTGTTCGCCGCATCAATGGCCTTTTCAATACCGCCTGCAAAGTCGATGTGGTTGTCTTTGAGCATCATCATGTCGAAGAGCCCGAAACGGTGGTTCTGCGCCCCGCCGACGGTCACGGCATACTTTTCGAAGATGCGCATGTTGGGGGTCGTTTTGCGGGTGTCGAGCAGGGTGACGTTCGTATCTTTCACCAGATCAACGTATTCGTGCGTGGTGGTGGCTATACCGCTCATTCGCTGCATGAAGTTGAGCAGAGTGCGCTCGGCAGTCAGCATGTTGCGGGACGAACCGTGCAGGGTAAACGCGATGTCGCCTTTATGCACCAACGTGCCATCGGGCAGCAGCAGCTCCATACGGATGTTCTCATCAACTTGACGCAGCACCTCACGGGCCACATCCACACCGGCCAGCACGCCGTCTTGTTTGATGAGCAACTTCATGTCGCCCTGAGCCTCTGCGGGGATGCAGGAGAGCGAAGAGTGGTCACCGTTGCCGATATCTTCGCGCAACGTTAACGCTATCAATTCTTTAACTTGTTCTGTGATTTTCATTTTTTCACTATGATTTCGGGGGTGGTGATGGTGTCGCTGTGGTGCAGGGCGCGGTCCACAAGCCAGCAGGTGAGCCGCACGGTGTCGTACATGGAGTAGGGATTGTTGATGAAAGTGGCGATGGAGAGAGTGCCCTCTATCGACTCGGGCACCACTTTGCTGAGGTGCGGCACCCGGGCGTGAAGCGGCGTGGGCAACTCTAATTCCACCCATTCACCGTGCTGTTTTTCGTGCAAATTGATGAAAAAGTTGTAGTAATAGGGGGAATCCACGGAAAAAACGGGGTTCTTGTCGGTCTCATCCAACCCGATGTCACCGTCGCCATCCTGGAAATAGATGGTCAGCTCGGCCTGATTGTCATGGCCGGTGCCGTCATCAATTTTCTCCAACGAGACGAACTCGATGTGCGGAACAACGGAATATTTCTGCTCACGCCGACAACCACTCAGGGCAGTTGCCAGAGCCAAAATTAGGATTCCAATGCTAAACTTTTTCATCTTTTCATTTTGTTTGCAAAATACAATTTGTAGAGACGCGGCGCGCCGCGTCTCTACAGGGGGAAAAAACATCAAAATTACATTACCACACGCACGCCCTTGATGAAATCGATGGATTTCTGGATCAGCTCGTGCATGTAGGTGTCGTTCTCCACAAACGGAACGAACTCGCGGTAGCATTTCACGAACTCCTCAATGAATTCGGAGCTCTTCAGCGGGCGACGGAAATCGAGAGCCTGGACGGCATTGAACAGTTCGATGCCCAGAATCTTTTCCACATTGTTGACCACCAAGTAGCACTTCGTGGCGGCGTTTGCGCCCATGCTCACGTGGTCTTCTTGACCTTGTGAAGATTCGATAGAGTCGGTGGAGCAAGGCATCGTGAAGGCTTTGTTCTGGTTCACGATGGAGGCGGCAGCATACTGCGGAATCATGAAGCCGGAGTTAAGTCCGGGATTCTTCACGAGGAAGGACGGGAGCCCACGTTTGCCACTAATCAGTTGATAGATACGGCGTTCGGAGATGTTTCCGAGTTCCGCCATGGCGATGGAGAGGAAGTCCAAAACCAATGCCAACGGTTGGCCGTGGAAGTTACCCGCACTGACGATGATATCTTCATCGGGGAAGACGGTCGGGTTGTCGGTGACGGAGTTGATTTCAGTTTCCACTACGTTCTGCACATGTTCAATGGCATCTTTGGATGCACCGTGAACCTGCGGCATGCAACGGAAAGAGTAGGGATCCTGTACATGTTCCTTGTGTTGGGCGATAATCTCCGAACCCTCAAGCAGTTGCGTGATATGGGCGGCGGTGATAATCTGACCAGCGTGCGGGCGAACAAGATGCACTAACATGTTGAACGGCTCGATACGACCGTCGAAGGCCTCCAAGGAAATGGCGCCGATGATGTCGGCGAGCCAGCTCAGCTTGCGAGCCTTCATCAGCAACCAGACGGCGTAGGAGCTCATGAACTGCGTGCCGTTGAGCAGCGCGAGACCCTCTTTGGACTTCAGCGTGATGGGCTGCCAGCCGAACTTTTCGTTGATTTCCGCGGCGGAGTATTTCTTGTTGCGGTAATAGACCTCACCCATGCCGATGATGGGCAACGAGAGGTGCGCCAACGGTGCCAAGTCGCCGGAAGCGCCCAGTGAACCTTGTTGATACACAACGGGATAAACGCCCTTGTTGTAGAAATCCACCAGTCGTTGGATGGTATCGACTTGAACTCCAGAGTGTCCGTATGACAGCGACTGGATTTTCATGAGCAGCATGAGTTGCACGATCTCTTGCGGCACCTCCTCACCCACGCCGCATGCGTGTGAAATGACGAGATTACGCTGGAGGGTGGAGAGGTCCTCCGGGGAGATGTGCTTGTTGCAGAGCGAGCCGAAGCCGGTGGTCACACCGTAAATCGGTTCCGCGCTCTTGGCAGCCTTGGTGTCCAGGAAGTCGCGGCACTTCTTCACCGCCGCAATGGCCTCCTCAGACAGCTCAATTTTCTGCTTGCGCTCAATGATTTTGGTTACTTTTTCGATGCTTAAAAACTTGGTCGAAATCTGATGTTTTTTCATTATTTTGGGTTTTATTGTTTTTTTGTGAATAGTAATCAGTGAACAGTGATTAGGCAGTAGGCAATAGGCAGTAGGCAGTAGTGTTAGTCTAAAGTCTAAAGTCTCAAGTCTTAGTTCTGAATAACATTGTGTTTTCCCGTCAGGCGGTATGTGCGCATGCCGCCGATGAGGTTGTACACCTCGTCGAAACCGTTCTGCATGAGGATGCGGGAGGCAACGTAGCCGCGCAGACCGACCTCGCAGAAGACGACGATTTTCTTTCCTTCGGGAATCTCTTCGAGGAACTCGCGCAGCTCGGCCACAGAGTAACGGGTCGCCCCTTCAATTGTACCATTCTTGTATTCAGGTATTTCGCGGACATCCAACAGGAAGAAGTCCTCCTTGTTGTCAATCATCTCGTCCAACTGGTGTACATGAATCGGGTTCATCAGGTGGGCGAAGATGTTTTCCGCCACCATGCCGGCAAACATCACGGGACTCTTGGCCGATCCGAACGGCGGCGCGTAGGTGTGCTCACTGTTCACGAGGTCGAAGATGGTGCCGTGGTGTTTCAGCAGCAGCGAGATGATATCAATCTGTTTGTCAATGTTCTGCGTCCCGATGGCCTGTGCGCCGTAAATCGTGCCGTCCTCCAACGAGAAGTTCAGCTTTAACGAAATCGGGCTGCTGCCGGGGTAGTAGGTGGCGTGCGCCGCGGGATGCACGATAACCGTTTCGTAATCAAGGCCTGCGCGTTGCAAGGCAGTCTCGTTAAGTCCTGTGCTGGCCACAGCCAAATCGAAAATCTTGGCGATGGCGGTGCCTACAGAACCTTGATAGACCACGCTTTCGGGATAGACCATGTTCATGGCGGCTATACGAGCCTGCGCATTTGCGGGACCTGCCAAGAAGTTGCAGTACGGAATGCCCGTCACGGGGTGTGGGAACTCGATGGCGTCGCCCACGGCAAAGATGCGTTCGTCGGAGGTCTGCAGGTATTCGTTGACTTTGATGCCCCGGCCGATTTCCAGACCGGCGGCTTCGGCCAAAGCCGTGTTCGGACGCACGCCGATGCTCAGCACCGCAAGGTCGCAGTCCAACTTCTGCCCGTCTTCGAGACAGACGGTCAGCAGGTCGCCATTCTCTTCAAATCCGGAGATGCCGTTGCCGGTAATCAGCTGCACACCCTTGTCTTTCAGGTGCTTTTGCGCAATGGCGGCGATGGGTTCATCCACGGGGGTGAGCACATGGTCGGCTTTCTCCACCACGGTAATCTGGTAACCGATCTTATGCAGATTTTCCGCCATCTCCAACCCGATGAAGCCGCCGCCTATGATGACCGCTTTGGCGTTATCGTGCAAGGATTCAACGGCTTGCATCTTGATCTTGTCGCAATCACTGACACTGCGCAGAGTGAAGATTTTCTCGCTGTGAATGCCGGGCAGTTCGGGAATCACCGGTTCGGCACCGGGTGAGAGCAGCAGGATGTCGTAATCCTCGCTGTAAGTCTTGCCGTTGCGCAGGTTTTTGACCTCCACGGTGTGTGCCTCGCGGTCGATGGCGGTCACCTCCTGCAATGTCCTGACATCCACGTCGTAACGGTTGCCGAAAGAAACGGGCGTCTGCACGAACAACCGCTTGCGCTCCTCGATGGTGTTGCCAATGTAGTAGGGCATACCGCAGTTGGCGTACGAGATGTGTTCGCCTTTCTCGAACATGATGATTTCAGCATCTTCACTGAGTCTTCGCAGTCGTGCGGCCGCCGATGCTCCGCCTGCCACACCGCCTATGATGACGTATTTCATTCTTGAATGGTTATGGGTTAGGGGTTATAGGTTATTGATGTAGGGACGTATCGCATACGTCTGTTGTAGAGACGCAATGCATTGCGTCTCTACATCTTATTTATTCGCCAGCCATTTCGTTACATTATCGTAAATTCTCTGTTCTACGTTCTCGGCGGGGGCGGGGACGAACTTCTCGCCAGTGATGTTCTCGTAGAGTTCGATGTAGCGTTGGGTGATGCCGTTGACGACCTCTTCAGTCATTTCGGGGACCCGCTGGCCTTCCTGACCTTGGAAGCCGTTGGCCATCAACCATTCGCGCACGAATTCCTTCGACAACTGCTTCTGCGGCAGTCCTTTGGCGAACTGTTCCTCATAGCCCTGGGCGTAGAAGTAGCGGGAGGAGTCGGGGGTGTGGATTTCGTCGATGAGGTAGATTTTGTCGTCCGCCTTGCCGAACTCGTACTTGGTATCGACGAGGATGAGTCCCTTCTTGGCCGCGATTTCGGTGCCACGGAGGAAGAGTTTCATCGTGTAATCCTCCAAAACGGCGTAGTCTTCGGGGGAGACGAGACCTTTGGCGAGGATTTCCTCCTTGGAGATGTCGGCGTCGTGTTCGCCTTGCTCGGCCTTGGTGGTCGGGGTGATGAGCGGCACGGGGAACTTCTGGTTCTCCTTCATGCCGTCGGGCAGGATGTTGCCGCAAAGGTTGCGACTGTAGAAGCGCCACGCGCTGCCGCAAAGGTAGCCGCGCACGATCATCTCCACTGGGAAGCCCTTGCAGGTGCGGCCCACCGTGACCATCGGGTCGGGAGTGGCCATCTTCCAGTTCGGACAAATGTCGCTGGTGGCATCCAGGAATTTGGAGGCTATCTGGTTGAGGATCTGTCCTTTGTAAGGGATGCCCTTCGGCAGGATGACATCGAAGGCGCTGATGCGGTCGGTAGCGACCATCACTAATACATTGTCTAAGAAATAAACGTCACGGACTTTTCCGTGATACACCGACTTTTGGTTCGGGAATTGGTAATTGGTTTTTGTTAAGGCGTTCATATTTTTTAACTTTAGCTATTGGCTTTTGGCTATTGGCCCCACACTGCGCTTCGCTTGTGTGGATTTCCTCACACTGCGGCTTTCGCTCTCGTGGAGCCCCACACTGCGGCTTGCGCCTTGTGTGGAGTTATTGCACTTCTTTCTTTTTTCGTCTTTTTTCGTCTCTGTTTGCCCCACACTGCGGCTTGCGCCTTGTGTGGAGTTATTGCACTTCTTTCTTTTTTCGTCTCTGTTTGCCCCACACTGCGGCCTACGGCCTTGTGTGGAGTTATTGCACTTCTTTCTTTTTTCGTCTCTGTTTGCCCCACACTGCGGCCTACGGCCTTGTGTGGGGTTAATTGCGCTTCGCGCGTGTTGTCCCTTCGGGACTGCTTAAGGAATTCATTTCATAAATTTGAAGGTGGCGGTTTGGTGATTGTTGAGGGTGGCGGTTCCGATGTAAAAACCATTCGGTAAGTTCGTTACGGGGATTTCGAGAATCGGGGAGTTGGGGACGGCAGTTTGGAGGACGAGTTGTCCGGAGGCGTTATAGACGGAGACGGTCTGGATGTTGCCGTCGGGGTTGACGATGTGCAGCTGGTCGGTGACAGGGTTGGGGTAGATGCTGAGGGTCAGCGGTTTGTAGTCGTTGATGCCGACGTGGGAGGCGTAGGCTTGGTAGAAGTTGGGGATGCCGTAGCCGTATTCGGTGTCGGGGTTGTTGTAGAGGTGGCTGCTCTCGCGGATAATCTGCATCATCTCGGTGGAGGTGTATTGGGGCATAGCCTGCCAGAGACAGGCGCACATGCCGGCGGCGACGGGGGTGGCTAAGCTGGTGCCGTTGGCGAAGGAAAGCATGTCGTAAGGGTAGATGCAGGCCGTTTCCACACCTTGGGAGGTGATGTCGGGTTTCACGCGGCCGTCGTAAGAGGGACCATGCGACGAGAATTCGGCAATGATGCTGTCGGAGGCGCAGGCACCCACGCACAGAATGTCGAAGGCGTCGGCCGGGCGACCGATGTGGTAGTATTGGTTGTTGCCATCGTTACCTGCTGCCACACAGACGATTACGCCCTTCTGTCCGAGTATGGTGGCGCATTGCGAGGCGATGCTGTTTACTCCGTCCATGTTCTCGTAAGAGACGTCGTTTTGCGGGAAATCCGGAAAAACCCGGTAGCCTAACGAGGAGTTGATGACATCCGCGCCGAGGCTGTCGGCGATTTCCGCGCCGTTGGCCCAGAAATCCTCCTCCACAAGCTCCTCAGAGCCCACCCACTCGGTGTGGATGAGTGCATACGAGGCGTCTGGAGCCGTACCCACCAGTTCGCCGTTGGTGTTGGCGGCAATGGCGGAGGTCACGATGGTGCCGTGTACTTCCGACCAGCCGCTCTCTAAGGTATCCACAAAGTCGGGCATCAGCGAATACTGGCCAAAGAAACGCCCGCTGTTCACCAAATCCTGATAGAAAGAGCAGGTTTCAATGCCGAAAAATCCGCCGTCAAGCACCGCAATGAGCATTCCCTCGCCACGGAAACCCTCCTCATGGAGCGGAATACCATTGATAAGAGCGATTTGCGCAAGGCCCTCGCCATAGTCGGTGGTGTCTTTGGCTGACGAAAGCGTGTTGTGAACCATAGGAACCGGATTCTCTGGATTCTGATACACAGGAAGTTCGTTCAGAAGATAGTTGCCCACCGCCCACACGGAATCCACGAACGGCAGCGCCTCAATTTGTGGCACCACGGTGCTGTCGGGACAATAAACCGTGACGGTGTTCATCCATTTGGAGACACACAAGAGCTGCATTTCCGCATCCAAAGCGAGAATCTGTTGCCTGTACTGCGGATTCACAGGCAAATCTTGTTCGGTAATCGGGATGTTGAATCGTGTGCGCTTGTCGATGGCCCGCTGCGAGAGATAGGCCGACGGGTTGTCTATGGAGTAGGGACTGTTCGCTTTGTCACTCAGATAGACGCGGTAGCACGTAGGATTTTGGGCGGAAACGGCGGCAGCCATTCCGAGCCACAGAAGCAAAAGGTGTATTTTTTTCATCATACCTTAGCAAATCTAAAAAACCTGCAAAGGTACATAAATTTTGAATATGCGGGCGAAGGATTTTTTCCTTTAATCCACCGACACCACGTTATGGGTGCAAACTTCATATTTGGCACCTTTGTTGTTGCCAGTGTGCATAACAACCCCTTTGTCGCGTAAGAATGCCAGGTCACGTTAAATTGTGCGCAAGGTAACCTTTTTTCTTAAATTGTCTTGAATAAATACGGCGTTGCAGCCCGGATGTTGGCGTATAATTTCAAAAATTTGCAACTGCCTGTTTCTTAACAAAGTAACGGTTTTTATCACTTGGGGCTCGGGCTTGTTATACGCTTGGAAAAACTCAGAAAGGTGTTGGTGGAAAACCATTTTGTGGAATCCGTCCGATGTCCATAATGTGGCAGGTATCAACTCCTTGCAGCGGGAAAACGGTTCCGTGACGGTGACAATCTTGTCTTGGGTACAATGGACTTGGGTGGTGTGGTCAACCTCTTGGATAAAGACCATGATGTCTATCGGGATGGAAATCTCCTTTTGGTCGGGGGTGGAGTGTTCCATCACCGATGCCCGCTGTTTCGCCCTGAACGCGTCTTTCTGCAAGGTATAGAGCCGGAACACCAGAAACCATGCGAAGAAGCAGGAGTCGCGATATAGCACCATTAAGAAAAGATACGGCAAATAGAAGTTGTTCCCTTTGGTAAAATACACTTTATCTTGAATTTCAGGTATTACCAATAATACTTCAATGAAAGTTGCCGTAAAGAGCATAGCTATAGAAACCAGCCAGAACAAACAGTACTTGCCGTTGGAGAACAGTTTAGGGATGGTGAGCCAACGTGTGGCAAGAACTACCGCAGCGATAAGTCCGCAACAGACAAACTCTTTGTAATAATGAATGAAACAACCTGGTCGGAGCACGGAGGACCTGACAAAGAAAAAGCAGGTGACAAGCCAGAAAACCAGATTGGAGGCAAGGGTGATTCCTTTTCGGTGTGATTGAAAAAACGTATCCATTATTGTAGTCTTTTTGGTGCGGCAAAGATAACTTTTTTAGAAATCCTGCGAAATCGTCTCTATTTTTCAAAGCCGAGAGGCCTTTTGTCCGACACAAAATCATCTTTGGATGCAATTTTATTCCGACATTTAAAAATCCCGTTCGGGGTTCTATTATTCTAATAATCAAAAGGATAGTGTATAATTTATTCCGACATTTTTACTCCCTAAAAAATAATTTATCCGACATTCACTTTTGGGCATTTCTTATACAGGAAAAGGTTATATTTGCCCTGTTCTTTGACCGTTTTGGATGCCCCAACTGAAAACCAAGCGTACCTGAACATTCCGGCGCAATTAGTCTATCGCGACACTGTCACACAGCAGTTTACGTTCACAGGGTTGTTCTTCAGCAACACGGCAGCGGCATATGAAAATAATTAGTAATAAAAATCATTGAATCCTTTAATTTTTAACAAAAAGTTATTATGAAAAAGAGTTTAATTATTATTATTGGAATCATTACTGTTCTATTATTCGGTTGTGAAAAAGACACTCATCTAACAACAAAAGACCTCACATGTCCCAGAATCTCAGAAGAATTACAGAATCTTTATAACCAAATGCCTGATAGAAATTACGGGAACATTACCGTAATTGGGGATGGAATATTAAAATTTGATTCTGAGGAACATCTGGACAGCATATTGACACTATTGCGAAAAGATTGCGATATTTGGGATAATATGTTTTTGAGTAGGTATTCAAATTTGTCAGAAGAGGAACTCGAAGAGTTCGAAGAGTCGTTAAACTACAACGAATATATTCCCCTAATGATGTTTGAAGTCCGTTACAATGTATTTGGACAAATGTTGAGGGATGTACAAGAGAGCGAATATAACCGGTGGTATGCGGGCGGCACATTGGGCGAAGCCCCTTCAGATTCCATCATTATTGACGTAGTTGAGCAAACGCTTTTTAATCCTTACCACGAGATATGTGTGGGAGATACGATAATCCAATTGCGTCCAGATGGCTCGAATATTTTAATACCTATATCGGAAATAGGAAATATTGGGAGGTTTAGAAATATGACTGTCACGGACATTTTAGAAGAGGGAAGTTGTGTGGTGAAATGCCACAAGCCTGATGCTACTTCCTTATTTGATGATCACATGGCTGTCCCTCGTACAAAAAAAAGGATAATATCCCAAACTACAACAAGAAAAAGCGAATGGACATTTAAGTCTTGGCCCAGATATAACTTTATTACTGGAAAAGTTAAAATAAAATCAGTGTTGAAAGTTACGCATTATAAGTTAAAAAACGGACGTTGGACAAGGGAGCGCCGCATGAGCAGAATGGTTTCTCGTCTTAGTTTTCATTCTGTAATTCCCGAAACTAATTATACTAATCCACCTGTTATTGTTCAACCGCACTATACGAATAACACGTTATATGGAAACACTTTTCCGGATCAGGAGTCTAATGTTAAAACAATTACGGATTCTTATATACATTTTGAATCTTATCCGGAGGATTATATTGAATTGGGGCTTGGATTAAATTCCTATATAAAGGGAACCATTATGGGATGGGGCTGTTCCCGATTGTTGTTTTAGCAATTATTATCCTTAATAGCTATTATCATGTGTAAAAAGGCATTCGTCATTGTTTTTGCCATAATTGTATGCGCCGCGTTTTCAAATAGAATTCAGGCACAGACTCACGAGGCTGAGTATCCCAATGGTTTCCATCTGGGTTTGACAAGTGAAGGACAGGTCTTCTCCCCTTTTTCCGTTGTGCCTTTTGGCGCAGATTACCCAGAACCCATTTTCAAGAACGGTTTGGGTTGGAAAGTGGGTCTTGAGTTTTCCTACCACTTTTGTGATTATTTTGGCATCTCTATTGGGGCTGATTACGGATCTATCTACAATTTTAACCCTATTGTATACCTTCCTTATAGCCAATATTTTTCAGATGGGATTGACAAATACGAAATCAATCATTGGGGGTCATCCGCAACCCGCTTCCAACTCCCAATTAAAATGGAATTCCATTTTCCGTTTAAAAATACAAATTTGCTGTTTTGTGCTGCAATAGGAACAAATTTGTTGAATATTTGGGAATCAATCAACTACTCTATAACAGGATTGGATTTATTCTCAACAAGATGGGAATATTATGCAGACATGAGTTTGCAGGAACAAGGAGGAGAAGGCACAGAAGAGGTTTTCCGTTGTGAGCTCTTGGAAGACAAAGTGTACAAAATCAGAGCCGATTTAGTAGTAAACTTGGGCGTTTGTTATCGGTTGCCTTTTTCAGACCTTATTCGGACGACCTTTGTTTTCAATTACGCATTCAAGGATTGTCTTCGTGGTTATTATGATTATCCCCAAGGAGACTCATGGGGCGTCATAAGTTATCGTCACAATTATATAGGTTTAGAAATAGCATACGTTCATTGTTTCAAGAAGAAAGGTCATAAATCCGAATCATCTCCGCGAAGATTGTGAGACGGTAACGATTTCTGGGGTTTGTAGAGACGCAAAATTTTGCGTCTCTACATTGTCCCCGTATCACCATTCAAAAAAATGTATTTTCATCAAACGATATATCAAATCATAAATACCAAAAGAATGAAAAAGATAACAACAAGAACCAGCCTTTTCGGGGCCGCACTCACACTTGCGGCGGTGCTGTTCGCCTTAAATCATGCGAATGCCCAGTGCATGTCTTTCTTCGGCGACAACACGTGGGAGTATCATGTCACCTATCTCACGAACACGCCCGAGGATTATCTGAACTACCCTCCGGAAAGCCAAAGTCCAACCCCGCTGAATGTCTATTGCCGTACATACAAATTCAAATATGATAAGAACCAAGTGAGTGGTGTGAGACCTCATTTTACTACAATAGGGTGTACAGACGGGAGGAGGACGATTACGAGGAAATTCATGAAAGAATAACGGTTCACGAGGCGGTAGAGACGTTGCGCGCAACGTCTCTACAGGACGGAACAGCCACCCTGGACGTGAAATCCCTTCCCGCGGGCGTGTATGTGTTGCGCGTGAAGGATGCAACATCAGCCAACGCCGGTACAGGCATTCGCCAACGCAGGTGCAGGAATTCGCCAACGCAGGTGCAGGAATTGGCTAACTCCTATATACGTCCGAACACTCCACAAAGACGAAGTCGGCTTCCGTGATTTTTAAGAAATTTAAACAGTGTCTCCTTTCGAAAAAAAACTATTTTTGCGGCGCAATTAAAATTAGTAGAAACAAACTAAAAACCGAAAAAAATGAAGAAACTTTTCATTCTGATGGCGGCTGCGTGCTGTCTGACATTCACCGCTTGTAACAACAACAAGCCCGCCGAACAACCGGCCGAGAACACCGAGATGCAAGCCGAGGACCATCCCTGCTGCAAGGAGATGACCGAGGAGCAGAAAGCCGAGATGGAAGCCTGCAAGAAGGCTGCCGAGGATTGGCAGAACTGGGAAAACCTCACCGACGAGCGTAAGGCTGAGCTGCTCAACGACCGCAAGGCCAAATACGACGAGATGCAGGAGATGAAGAAAGCCCAGGAAGAGAAGAAAGCCGCTTTCGAAGCTGCTATGAACAACTGGGACAAGCTCACGCTCGATGAGAAGAAGGCTGCTTTCGACGCTGCAGGCTGCTGCGGTGGTTGCAAAGGCGGCGACAAGCCCGGCTGCTGCAAGGAAGGTGGCAAACCCGGCTGCCCGAAAGACGGTCCCCACCACGGTCCCAAAGGATGTCCCAAGGATGGCAAATGCCCCGACAAACACTAATCTATGAAGAAGATTGCCGTTTTCGCCAGCGGCTTCGGCTCCAACTTTCAGGCCATCATTGAGGCTGTGAAACAGCAGACGCTGAACGCCGAAATCGCACTACTGGTATCCGACAATCCTTCAAGCAAAGCAGTAGAACGCGCCAGTGCCGCCGGCATTGACGCGTTCACTTTTTGTGCGAAGGACTATGCCGGAAAGGCCGCCTACGAGCAGGCCGTGTTGACTGAACTTCGGAAACGCCAGGTCGAGTACATCGTGCTGGCCGGCTATATGCGCATCATCGGGCCCACGCTCTTGGAGGCCTACCCCATGCGCATCATCAACCTGCACCCCGCCCTGCTGCCCTCGTTTCCGGGCGCACACGGCATTGCCGATGCCTTCAACTACGGGGTCAAGGTCTTCGGCATCACCATCCATTTCGTGGATGAAGGTGTTGATACCGGCAAGATTATCAACCAGTTCGCCTTCCACATCGAACCCAACGACACGTTGGAAACGGTCGAAACGAAAATTCACCAACTGGAGCACAAGTACTTCCCATCGGTGATTAATGATGTGATCTGTGATCAGTGAACTGTGAACTGTGATCTGTGAACTGTGAACTGTGAGCGACGAGGGGGTAGGGGATGGCGTGCGCCTTGGATTATTTCCGCACCTTTCCGCTTTTCCGCACAATTTCCGCAATAAAATCACTTCCCGCAATCCATCAGGAACGTGGCGAGCTGTTGTATCGCGCGGCCGCGGTGGCTGATGCTGTTCTTGGTGGCAGGGCTCATCTCCGCGAAGGTCTGGTCGTAACCGTCGGGGAGGAAGACCGGATCGTAGCCGAAACCGTCAGTGCCGCGTTGTTCGGGCAGGATAATGCCATCGACGCGGCCCTCGAAGAAGTACTGCTGGCCATCCAGGATGAGGGCGACCACAGTCTTGAAACAGGCACGGCGGTTCTCCATGCCGCGCATCTCCGCCAAGAGCTTGCGGACATTGTCCTGATAGGAGCAGCCCTCGCCGGCATAGCGGGCGGAATAGACCCCCGGTTGTCCGTTCAGCGCCTCGACCTCCAGACCCGTGTCATCGGCGAAACAGTTCCGGTGGTAATGTTCCACGACATACTGCGCCTTCTGTAACGCATTGCCTCTCAGCGTGTCGGCGGTTTCAGGAATGTCGGGACAGCCTAATTCGGGTAGGTTGAGGATTTGGTATTCTGAGCCGAGGATGGCGCGAACCTCCTCTGTTTTGTGCAGGTTGTGGGTGGCGAAAACGATTTCCATAGCGCTATATACTCAAAAAGATGACATGATTGCTCATGTCATCCGTTGTTTTTTTCAGTGGAACATTGCCGGGATATTACTCGGCAGCGTTGCCGATTTCGATAGCCTGTTTGCCTCTGTAGTAACCGCACTCGGGGCACACACGGTGGGTGAGGATGGCGGCACCGCAATGGCTACACGTGGTCAAGTGCGGAGCGGTGATGAAATCGTTGGCTCTTCTCTTATCTCTTCTGATAGCAGAGTGTCTTCTTTTCGGATGTGGCATATTTTTAAATTTTTATTGTTATTAATCCAGTTTTATATTCTTCAAAGCATCCCAACGGGGATCCGTATCTTGTTCTTTCTCCGTATTTTCGGCGTTCATCTCGTCCAGTCGGCGCATCACCTCGGGGTCGCAGGTCGGGTCCCCGTCGGCGTCGTCCTCATGCACGATGCGGATGGGCAGTGCGAGCACGATGCTCTCATAGACGAAATGGAAGAGGTCGATCTCGTAGGTGTTCTCGTCCATCATCCAGATGTCGTCCTCCTGTTCCTCCTCGGAACGGTAGTTTTCGGCCACCAGTTTCACGATCAGCCTTTCGTCGAAGTTCATCGGCAGGGTCACGGGAGCGAGACAGCGGTCGCATTCGGCCACAACTTCGCCTTCGAAGTGGCACTGGAAATCGACCATTTTTTCAGATTTTTCCATTTCAACCCGCAAAACCAAACGGCCGTCCAGCAGTTGCTCTATCCCTGCCAGGTCAAAGAACTCTTTATCACAATCTATTGAGAAACAATGCTTTCCGAGTTCTATACCCGAGATTCTGATTTTAAATTGTCGGTGCAATTCTCTCTCTTCCATCGTGGTAAATTTTGGGGTGCAAATATAGTATTTTTTCCATAACAGCCGTATGTCATTTTTTTTTATTTTTGCCGCCATAAAGTTGAATAGTGATTAAGGAAATATTATACCGGTATATTGACCCGCAATTCATCCGTTTTGTGCTGGTTGCCATCCTGAACACAGCGTTCGGCTGGTGCGTCTATGCCGGGCTCCTTTGGCTGATCAACCTTACCCACATCCCCAACCCATACATCCTCGCCTCGCTGCTGGGCTATGTCATCGGCATCCTGTTCAATTTTGCGACTTACAGCAAGCTGGTCTTCGACAACAAAAGCAAGCGGCTGCTGTTTAAGTTCATCATGGTCTATGTGCTGGATTTGCAACAGCATCGGTATCGGGCTTTTGGAGAAGTGGGGTATCAACAACTATTTGGCTGGCGCCATCACGGCCATCCCGGTCGGCTTCCTGGGGTATGTGCTCAACAGCATCTTTGTCTTCAAGAAGAAAGCCAAGTTCCTGAATCTCAACAGGAAGAAGAAGTCTGAGGAGCCCGAACAGTGACATGGAATATCTCGGCCGATTACTGAAGTACCTGAAAAACTACAAATGGCAGATTGCGCTGATTCTCCTCGTGCAGCTGCTCTATGCCTTTTTCTCCATCTTCACCCTCACTCTGCTGGTTCCGTTCCTGCAGGTGCTGTTCCACCAGGTCGATCCTGTGACTGTGCGCCCCGAGTTTTCCTTTTCGGTGCGGTACCTCATCGACACATTCTATTATCTGATGAACGCCGTGATCGAGCGGCACGGGCCCTCCTCCGCGCTGCTGTTCATTGCCGGCACCATGATCCTGCTCTCCTTCCTGTCGAACCTCTGCCGTTACGCGGGCATGTACTGGCTCTCGCACATCCGCTCCGGCATCCTCTCCAACCTCCGCAACGACTTCTACCGCAAGCTCATCCGCCTCCCGCTTTCGTTCTACGACGAGCAACGCTCCGGCGACATGGTGAGCCGCATGGGCGCGGACGTGCTGGAAGTGGAGTGGTCGATCATCTCCTCCTTGTTAGCCCTTTGCCGCGATCCGTTCCTCCTCATCGCCTACCTCATCACCCTCTTCACCATCAGCGTGAAACTCACGCTCGTCACGCTTGTCATCCTTCCGCTGATGGCGCTCATCCTCTCCGTCATCGGGAAGAACATCCGCAATTATTCGCTGAAGTCGCAGGGACTGCTAGGGCGCATGACGGCCTATTTCGAGGAGGCGGTGGACGGGCTGCGCGTCATCAAGGGGTACAATGCGCAGCAGTATGTCTCCGAACAGTTCCAAAAGGAGAATTTCCAGTTTTACCGTCTCAACAAGAAAATATTCAGAATCAAGGAATTAGGATCCCCGTTGATCGAGTTTCTCTGCATCTTCGCCGCGTTGGCCATCTCCTTGATCGGCTTGGTGGTGTTCCCGGAAAGTTTCGCGGCGCGGGGTTCCGCCTTCATGCTCTACTTTGTGGTCTTCGCCCGTATGATTCCACCCGCAAAGTCCTTGGCCACAACCTATTACCAGATGCGCAAGGGGTTGAGCGCCGCCGCCCGGATTTACGAGGTCATCGATGCCGACGAGCAGATCTACGACCTCCCTGATGCAAAGCATATTGCTGATTTTCAAGACAGTATCGAGTTCAAGGATGTCAGTTTCTCTTATCATCGGAATGTTGACGACCCGGAAAAATGCGAAGTGCTGAGGCATGTGAGCTTCACGCTGCGCAAGGGCGAGACGATGGCGATCGTGGGGCCTTCGGGCAGCGGGAAATCGACGGTGGTGGATCTGCTGGCACGGTTTTACGACATCCGTTTCGGGGAAATCCGCATCGACGGCATCCCGCACAACCGGTACGCGCTTCACGATCTGCGAGGGTTGTTCGGCATTGTCAGTCAGGATGTCTTCCTGTTCGACGACACGGTCTATCACAACCTGACCTTCGGCGTGGAGGAGGCCACGGAGGAAGAGGTGGTGGCCGCCGCGAAAATCGCACAGGCCCACGGCTTCATCACGGAGCTGGAGAACGGCTACCAGACGGAGATCGGCAACCGGGGGACGCGGCTCTCCGGCGGTCAGCGACAGCGTCTCAGCATCGCCCGCGCCATCCTTCCCAACCCGCAGATCTTCATCCTCGACGAGGCCACCTCCGCCCTCGACAACGAGTCCGAACTCCTCTTTCAGGAGGCACTGCTGCCATACATCAAGCAGCATACCGGCATCATTATCGCCCACCGACTCAGCACGATACGTTTCGCTGACAAGATCCTTTTCCTCAAGGAAGGTCGGGTGTTGGAGTCGGGTTCCCACGACGAACTTATGGCGCAAAAAGGCGAATATTACCGCTTCTACAGCGCGCAGCAGATGTCCGAATAACACACAATCTGCTGTTAAACAATTCCTTTTGGGGAAAATTCCGCCCGAAATAACCTTATATTTGCAATTTGTATATAATATGGTATAGCTATGTATAAAATTGCAGTGATAGCAGGTGGAGACTCAGGTGAATATGAGGTCTCCTTAAGATCCGGCGACAACATTTTACAGCAGTTGGACAAGTCGCTTTTTGAACCGTATCTCATCCATTTCAAGGGCGGCGACTGGCACTATACGGCCGCTGACGGGCGGGTTTTCCAGATTGACAAGAACGATTTTTCGCTGAAGATGGACGGCCGGAAGATCACTTTCGACCTTGCCTTCATCGCCATCCACGGCACGCCGGGCGAGAACGGAAAGCTTCAGAGCTATTTCGAGATGGTCGGACAGCGCTATATCGGCTGCGGTAGTTTCCCTTCCGCGCTGACATTCAACAAGTTCTATTGTAATTTGGCCGTCGCGCAGTTAGGCATCCCCATCGCGCCGTCGTTGCATTTCTACGTCGGCGACCCGATAGAGGTGGAACACATTGAGGAAGTTTGCGGTTATCCGTGCTTCGTAAAATCCTGCAACTCAGGATCCAGCGTGGGCGTGACGAAGGTGCACAATCGTGAAGAACTGATACCGGCTTTCGAGGAGGCTTTGAAGTACGACAACCAGCTGATTGTGGAGAAGATGATCCACGGTCGCGAGCTGGCCTGCGGGATCACCACCGCATACGGCGGGGTGCAGATGGTCGCCATCACCGAGATTGTGGCCCATAATGAGTTCTACGACTACGACGCCAAATATACGGACATCGGCCACAGCCTGATCACCCCCGCCGACATCGCCCCCGACATGCAGGAGCTCGTGCGGCAGTACTCCGAAACGGTCTTCCGCCAGCTCGACTGCAAGGGCATCGTCCGTGTCGATTTCATCCTCGACGAGGAAGCGCGAATCCCCTACTTCTTAGAAGTCAACACAATACCCGGCCAAACGGCCATGAGCATCATCCCCGCCCAGCTGAAGAGTCGCGGTCTGGACGTTAAACAATTCTACACGAAGTTGGTCAAAGAAGGTTTAGGACTATAAGGCAATGAATATTATAAAAACCTTCCTTAAGCAGCCTCGAAGAGACAAAACGCACGAAGTGCAATTAACCCCACACAAGCAGAGCGCAGTGTGGGGCCGGATGATATACACGGTACGAACAACAATATGCATCGTAGGGATTTTGGCCGCTGCGACAGCGGGTCATGCGCAATATAACGAGCAGGACATCCGCAATTACATCGACCAGTATGCCGATGTGGCGATACAGAAGATGCAGGAGTACAAGATTCCGGCGAGCATCACCGTGGCGCAAGGCATCTTCGAGAGTGCCTGTGGCAAAAGCCGTCTCGCGGTGGAAGGCAACAACCATTTCGGCATCAAATGCCACACCGAATGGACTGGCGACACTATCCTTATTGACGATGACGAACTGCAGGAATGTTTCCGCAAATACGCCTCTGTGTCAGAATCTTACACCGACCATTCCCTGTTTCTGACCACTCGTAAACGCTATGCCAATCTTTTCGAGTTGGACATTATGGACTACCGGGCTTGGGCGCGGACGCTGAAGCAGGACGGCTACGCCACCAATCCGCAATATGCCGACCGGCTCATCAGTCTCATCGAGCGGTTCAATATCGCGAAGCTCGACACCCTTTGGCAGAACACCTACGGCGCGAACCCGGTCACGCAGCCGGAGACCAAGCCGATAGCGGACCATACGAAACCCACAGCCAAGCCTGCCACCACCGACAAGCACGGCAAGAAGGTGTTCACCGCCATCGGCAGCGAGTATCCCTCCGACCAAAGCCCGTTCACGTATCGGAAAGTGTTCAAAAACAACAACACCTACTTCGTGATTGCCGAAAAAGGCGACACTTACGAGAAAATCGCGCAGGACATCTTAGTGATGTCCGACAATCTGCGGAAGTTCAACGATGCGAGTGCCACCGACGAACCGACGGAGAACGAGATTGTGTATGTGGAGGCCAAAGCCCGCGGCAACGCCATGCGCGTGCACACCGTGCAGGAGGGCGAAACGCTCCGCTACATCTCGCAACGCTACGGGGTACAGCTTCGTTACATACTGAGATACAACATGTTGGAAGAAAATTCCGTTATCCGTCCCGGGGATCAGATTTTGTTAAGAAGATAATTTTGGAACGATGAAAAAGATATTCATTTTGGCAATGGCAGTATGCCTGGCATCCATCGGTTTTGCGCAGTACACGATGGAGGATCGTATTTATGACTATATTGATGATTACAAGGATCTTGCAATGCAGGAGATGGAGCTCTACGGCGTTCCGGCGAGCATCACGTTGGCGCAGGCCATCTATGCGTCGCAGGCCGGCACCAACGACTTGGTGCGCGAGTGCCACAACCACTTCGCCATCATGTGCCACACGCAGGAGTGGAAAGGCGACACCTACTACCGGCCGGCCGACAAGAATCACGAGAACTGCTACCGGAAGTACGCCACCGATGCGGAGTCCTACCGCGACCACTCCCTCTTCCTCTCGACCCGCAGCCGGTATGTGAAGCTGTTCTACTACCCCATCACGGATTACAAGTCATGGGCCACCGGGCTTTTGGAGGCGGGTTTCTCCGGCAACCCGAAATACGCCGATACGCTGGTTTCCATCATCGAGAAGTACTATCTGATGCACTACGACCGCAAGGTGGCGCAGAAGTTGGGCGACACCACGGCGCTTCGTGCGATGGACAAGCCGCAACCCGAACGTATCGGAACCACGCCGACGGCACCCGTGGCAAACAAACCCGCTGTTCAGCAACCCGAACCGGTTTCTGTCCCGAAAGCAGAGGTTACCAAGCCGGTGGAGCAACCCAAGTCGGAACCCGTGGCGCAAAAGCCGGCTGAACCCGCCAAGCAGGAAGCCCCGAAACCGGCCGTGAAAAGCGATACCATGGAGGTGAACGGCATCCAGGTGATTGTGGAGAAACCCGAAAAGAAGAAAGCGGAGCCGAAGCAGCAGCCCGAACCGCAGCAATCCCAGCCGCAACAGCCGGAAACGGCTAAAACGCAGCTCCCCGAAAAGGTGAACGGACTGAACGTGTTTGTGCTGGATCCCTACACTGTCCCTTATAAATCAGCGTATTATCCCTACACCAGCCGTCCTGTCTATGAGAACAACAAGACCAAGTTCATCCTGGCCCGCGCCGGCGACACCTACCAGAAGCTGGCCAACGCATTGCAGTTGACGGAGAAGAACCTGCGCCTCTACAACGATGTTTACGACGGCTCGGAACCCATTGAGGACGAGGTGATCTACTTGGAGCAAAAGAGCACGAAATCCTCCATTCCCTATCATACGTTGCAGGAAGGCGACACCTACCGCTACATCGCCCAGCGGTACGGCATCCAGCTGAAAATCCTCATCAAGCGCAACAGCGGCAACATCAACAGCTACGGCGTGGGTGATCAGATTTGCATCGGTTGTAATTAACGGAGAATGCCGAAGTCCTTCTATCATTTCAACCCGAAAACGCTTACCTACGAGAAGGTCAAGCTCAGCTTCAAGCACCTGTTCAAGCGCATTGCATGGGTGTTTGCCAGCGGCGTGGCTTTCGCGCTCGTCTTTGTTTGGATTGCATTCTATTTTATCGATTCTCCGAAGGTTAAAATTCTCGAAAAGGAAAATAACGAGCTGAAGGACGAGGTGGAATACCTGAGTGGGCGCATCGACGTGATGTCGGCGGCGCTGGCGGACATTGAGGATCGTGACGACAATGTCTATCGGAACGTTTTTGAGGCGGATCCCGTGCCCGCGAGCGTGCGTTATCCATTGCTGATGGAGGATACCCGCTACGACAGTTTGTCGCGTTCCGAAGCCTATTCGCTGCTGAAGGCGGCCAACAAGAAGGCCGACCAGCTGACGGTGCGGATGGCGGTGCAGACCCGTTCGTTGGACACCTTGGAGAAAATCGCCAATTCCAAGGCGGAGATGCTGGCGGCCATTCCGGCCATCCGCCCGCTGAAGAACATGTTCACCATCACCTCCGGTTTCGGGAAACGCTATCACCCAATACTCAAAACGCTGCGCAACCATACCGGCATTGACATTGCCGCCCCGAAGGGTACACCTATTTACGCCACCGCCGATGGTACAGTCTCCCGTGAAAAACCTGGCTCCGGCTACGGTATCTGCGTGGTGCTCAACCACGGATATTCCTATCAAACGTTGTATGCCCACATGTCGAAGGCTGCCGTGAAGCCCGGACAGAAGGTGAAACGCGGTCAACTGATTGGTTATGTGGGTTCTACGGGTATGTCGTCAGGCTCGCACCTGCACTATGAGGTCATCAAGAACGGGCAGCGCGTGAACCCGATTTACTATTTCTACATCGACATCACCCCCGAGGAGTACAACTCGCTGCTGGAATCCTCCAAGAAGGTCAACCAGGCGTTGTCGTGAAGCGGTTCGAACTGATGGCGGGCGGGAGTGTCCGTTGGTCCAACCTTGGAAAGGTTCCGGCAGTGTTAGTGATTTATTTCTCGGATGTTGGTTCGGCAGCCTTTTCTTCGGCAACAGTCTCTTCCTGCAGAGTAGGTGCTATGGTTTCGTTATCCTGCGGGGTGCTGACTACCCTGTAACCACCACTCTTTTTGCTGCCAGTGTGTTCGACAAGTCCATGTTTTTTGAGTTCTGCGATGCAACGCTCAACGGTGCGCGGGCTCATATCGTGGTGTAGATGCTTAATGATGTGCGGGACTCTATGGTCGGGGTTCATCTCAATGGTCTTAAGAACGTCTTGCATGAAGTCGTTGAATTGTGTGCCAGAGAGATTTTCAGGCGAGGGAGTGTCACCCGTGATTAGCACTCGCTCATTTGTCGGCTCTTCAAGGGGTGTGGAAGAGACCTCCTCTGTAACTGCGGCTTCCTTTTCCGTTTCCTCTTTGAGGGACACCGTATGAGGGCAGTCGGGGCCGTCCATGTTATGGAAACGTCTCTCATAGTAGGATTGCAGGGCAAAAAGCATCCGAAAAGAGAAAATCCCCGTGTCTCGGATCAAGAGGGAGAGGAACAGGGTGAACACAAGACCGGGGGTCTCCTTCATATATGGATTACATACTGTTAGTTCATTGTTCACCAGCAGTAGCTCCGCGCCTGCCGACAGTAGCAACAGCGCAGCCGAGACCAGCCAGAAGGCGGCACGTTGTCCTTTTTGGAACAGACAGGGGAAGGCGATCCGGCGGGAGCCCGCCACCGCGCACATGACGAAAAGAGCACTGAGCAGTTCCTTGTAGGGATATTGCACACAATACGGCCGCAATACGGAAACGCTGGAGAAAACCACGCACAATATTGCCCAAAACGATATAACAGCCACTGTATCAAATACATGCTTGTGCTTTTGGTAAGTTCTTATCATATTCGGGATTTTGAGGCGGCAAAGATAGCATTTTTGCGGTAAAATGGCGAAACCGTTCCAAGCGTCGATTCCGTTTATTCCGCCAAAGCCTAAAATTTAATCCGCCAGTTATCCCGCATTTAATCCGCCATCCCGCCAAATACATTGCCAAGTCACAAATAATCAGCGAGAAAAAATCATTTATTCCGCCAAAAATAAAAAATGATTTTTTATATACATCCGATAAAAAAAAAGTATCTTTGCCGAGCGACATTTGACTGTAATCACTTTTTTAATAATAACATATAAAGATATGAAGAAAAAAACATTTTTCGTTTTAGGTCTTGCCGCATTGGCAATGTTTTCGTGCAACAAGGCAACAGAATCAGTGGGTGTCTGCCAACTACCTGAATATTATGCGCGTATAGCGGCCGACACGTCCAAGGAGAACAACTCGATTGAAATCATCATCCGATTCAGGATCGGGCACAATGCCGATGAATGCGATCACAGTTGTTATACCGCCATGGCAAACCAGAACACGCATGTGAATTGCCGGGGGCAGGGCAACGCCTGCCCTGTGGAAATAAAAATAGGCAAAAGTTCCACGCACCAAAAGACACCAACGTTCGATGCGGAGGTGGATTCGCTTTGGGAGCCGACCACGGAGGACTATTACCCGGTGCCGGCCCGTTCACTGGTTGTTTTGGACGCTCCTGAAGGGTCTCCGTACTATTTAAACATACCGGAGCAGACACTTGTGCGTGATAGTCTCACTGACAGGTTCACTTTCACGGGACTGTTCTTCAGCGAAACTGCGGCATACAGCAACAATTAGGTTCAGCCGCATCCTTGCGGTTGGACGAAAAAGAAAAACATGGGTAAGATTATGCACATAAAAACCGAAGCCTCTGACCTGCAACGGTTGGGCAAGAACAACTTAGGCAATTTGCGTGCCGCCTGATGGGTGCGGTCGTAAGACAGGAAATCCT
>CAJOKR010000031.1 GCA_905235135.1 uncultured Bacteroidales bacterium | reverse complement strand
CGGCAACGGTGACGGGAAGCGTGACGGTGGTGCGGTAGGAGAGTCGGCATTCCTGCCGACTGTCGCTATTGTGTTCAACATTCCTGCCGCAAAAAAGAATTACCACTTCGGCAAGGATGCCGAAGCTCCTATCTCTTTACAATCTTATGGTGATAAACGTTTCCGTCCGCATCTGTCACGCGCAACACGTACATGCCCGCGGGGAGGGATTTCACGTTCAAGGTGGCGGTTTCATCCTGTAGAGACGTTGCGCGCAACGTCTCTACAACCCGCCCTTGCAGGTCGTACAACACCGCATTTGCGATTTCCGTTCCGCCATCCATTTCAACAAACAGCATCTCGTCGGTGGGGTTGGGCCATACGCGCACGTGCAACGGCTTACGATTCTCAATGCCAACACCGCCGATGGTGAAAAGGTGCGGGTCGGCGGCCCCGATGTAGGGATGCTTCTCCACCCGACCGGATTCATCCTTGGCAAAGAGGTAATACTCCACCGTGTCGCCATTCTGCCAGGCGTAGTTCACAGAAGTGAAGCTGAACGTGTATTCATTGTCGGTGGTATGTTGTAATGTAGCATTTTGCCAGTCGCCGTGGTTGATGCGGAAATAGACCAACAGAGAGTCGGTTATCAGATTTGCACCGCTTAACGCCTTGATGGTCACGTTGAGGTTGAGCGATTCGCCAATGTTCTTTTCACCCAGCAGGGGGTAATGTTTCAGGTAGAGCATCCCAAGATCGGCCAACTCGTGTGTGCGGCAGTGCAGGGCGTCGGTGCTTTGCCACGGGGTATAATTGCTTTGCATGATGGGTACGATGGTGTAGCCGGGCATGGCCTGCTGATAGACAGCAATGGCTTCATTGTCGTGCGAATTGCCAGTGACGGGCACAAACACGTGGTCGTTCAAAATCAGCGAGTTGGTGTAGGGAGTGGCTTGGTAGGCGTTAGGGTTGTCATAGACGCGGTACACCTGATAGTGGTTGCCCCAAGGGGTGATGGCATCGGCGAAAGTCTGAGCCACCTCCTCATAGTTGTTGTAGCGGGGATCGCTGGTCGGCACCTGCCCGATGAGCACCTTATCCACATCGAGGAACTTGCCCCAGCAGTCGATGTGCGCAATATATTCGCCGAGCGGATCGGGGAGAATCATATAATCGTCAATGCCGAGGTAGTTATGGGTGATGGAGAGGATGGAAGACTCCGTTTCCGAGGAATTTTCCTGCAGTACCAGCATAGTGGAGGCTGCCGTGCCGTAACCGTCGGCCATATAGTTGCCACCGGTATGGACGAGGGGCATCTCATAGCGGCTGACCCCCAAAATTTCAGTCACCGCTTCCAATGCCGCATCGTCGTGCGGGCGTTGCGGGCGGTTATACACGAAATCGATCACCGCTACCGAATCGTGCCCGTCGATGATGAACCAGGGGCCGTAGTCGCGGGTCCAGTAGGAGTCGTGCTCGATGAGCCAAAACCGCACGTTGGCCATGTTCACCTGATGGTTGTTGAAGTAGTTCTTGGCCTGGTTGCTGTCGGAAGGGGAATCCACGAGCACTTTCACCTGGGTGATTTGCGACAGTTCGCTCACGAGGTTCACGGGGATGCCGAGCGGGTAGGCAATCATCACGCCGCCCATGGGCTGAAACTCCGCCACAGCGTTGACGGGGGCAGCGGGATAAACGGCATCGCGCAGATGTGCCTGCTGCGACAGCCAGGGTATCATCTGTTGTTCCTCAGCGGTGGCGTGATGCGGGAACTTCGGGTGTATGTCGTAATGGATCTGTTCGTTTTGGGCAAAAGCAGCACCAAGGAACACTATGGTCAGACAACTGAGGAAAAACTTTCTCATACTTCTTGCATTAAAAAACGGCCGCAAAAGTACATTTTTTTTGCCCTTTTCTCCCGTGGAACTCGCAGATAAAATACAACAAAGCGATGGCTTATCCTACACCCCCGTCCGTATCTTCGTCCTGTCTTCTCCCTCAACTTTGCCCGCACCGGCCTTCTTGTAGGCGTTGAAGTTGTAGCTGACGCCCAACCAGAACATCCGGCTCTTGCCGTGTAACATATTGTCTAACTGATAGTACTGGTTGTCGGAGAAGATCTCCCATTTGCGGGTGTTGAAGACGTCCGTAAGTTGTGCGGAGACCGTGAGTGCGCCCTTCAGGAACTTCTGGCTGATGCCGATGTTCATGTAGTGCGAGAGGCGCGTGGTGAACTGCGGGTAGTACTGCGGCGTGTTCAGGAAATACTGCAGATTGATGTTCATCCCCTTGATCGGGCGGAAATCGAGGCGGAGGTTGCTGTTGTTAACCCATCCGCTGTTCGAGATGTCCCACTCTTCGATGTTGCCCACCGAAAGGAGATAGTAGGTGTTCGTGCCGAGCGTCGCCGTCATCCACTTCCACGGGTCGGCCTTCACGCTCAGGTCAAGTCCCGCCTTGGTCTGCGAGGTGGCATTGATGTAGGTCATCAAGAGGATGTCGCCCTCGAAACGGGCCACCTGCGTGATGTAGTTGTGGTAGATGTCGTTCTGGCGGTAGGAGAACTTCACCCCCGCATCCCAGAAACCGTGCTGCCGTTGGTGAAGTGATTGAAGCCGTAGTTGACCGCCGCCATCCCGCTAAGTCCCTTCTTCCCATCCTTCTTGGTGACGATGTTGATGATGCCGCCCGTGCCCTCCGCATCGTAGCTGGCACTCGGATTCGTGATGATATCAATGCTCGCCACATTGGAGGAGGGTATCGCGTTAATGGAACCAAGGTTTGTGGGCATACCATCGAGCAGCAGCAGCACATTGCCGTTCCCACGAATGGAGACGTTGCCGTTAGGGTCAATGGTCACAGAGGACTGCTGGCGAAGGAGGTCGGCGACGGTGCCACCCATAAAGGTTGTCGCATCCACAGGTGCTATCGTAGTATGGGTAGCTGTAACATTGCCTTGTTCCCCAGCCTGCGACGAGATATTCACTTCGTCCAGTATCTGGGAGGTAGCCTCCATCAAAATCTTCCCCAATGAAAGTGTTGGCTCATCGGCCATAATTTCAAACTGTTTAGTTTTGTACCCCACGAACACTATCGTGAGAAGATAGGGCTCCTTTGATCGGGGAATTATCAGCCCAAATGTACCGTCCTGATACGTCAATGTGCCATTCGCCACCGTGTCATGCTGCGAGACATAGACAGAGGCATACTGCAAAGGACGGTCATTCTCCTCCACAACGGTGCCCCACACTGAGCACGGATGCTTTTGCGCGAAAGCGGACAGACTGAGAACCAGCAGGATGAAGGAGAAGAGGATAGAGCGTTTGGGCATAAGAATCGGGGTTGTTTTTGAAAACAATTTGTGGCAAAAATAAAAAAAACGCGTGTCCATTGTATATCTGTTTTTTTGTATTTTTGCAACTGAAAATTAGTAAGCTGTTGAGTTTCTAACAACAAATAACCTGATTTAAATCAAACAATATGAATACGCTTAAATATAAAGGATTTATCGGAAGCATTGAGGTTGAGGATGATTTGTCGCTTTACGGGAAAGTCCTTGGACTAGGGAGTAAAGCTTTGGTGACGTATGAAGGGATGACTGTGCCAGAGCTTGAGGCGGATTTTCATGCCGCCGTGGATGATTACATCGAATATTGCAAGGAACATAATCTTCCTCTTAGAAAGTCATACAGCGGAACCTTCAACGTAAGGATACCCCAACAACTCCATGCTCAGGTTTCTGAACTCGCCGTGGAAAGAGGTGAGAGTCTGAATGCATACGTGCGTCGTGCTCTCGAAGCAGCAGTCCAGGCCGCGCAAGTATAATAATCTGCTTGCAAAAATGGGGTTCCATTACCGCATCCATCCTTCCAGCTTGTAAACCTTCGACAAAAGGCACTTGTCGCGTCTGGAGGCTGAACAGTTTCGGTAACGCATTTTCGGGATAATTTATCGCCTAAAGTATAAAGAGAGGATGGAAAGATTCCACCACCTTGCCGTTTGTAGAAAAAAGCGTATCTTTGCCGCGTTAATAAAAAGTAGAAAACACTATGGAATACAGCATCATCATAGAGAAAAATCCAACAACAGGCGTCTATGTCGGACAATGTTCACAGCTTCCCGAAGCGATGAGCCAAGGAAACACGCTGGCTGAACTGATGGCCAACATGAAGGAAGCCATTGAGCTGGCCATTGAGTGCCGTCGGGACGAACTCAAAGAACTATATAAAAACCGTAAAGTATTTCACAGAAGACTGACCGTGAACGCATGAAAAAAGAAAAACTCCTAAAACACTTGAGAACAAATCATTGTTACCCGACCGGAAGACAAAAAGGTAGTCACGCCCAATTCATCAACGAAGACTCTGGTAAGCGGACAATCATACCGTTACACGATGATATTGATGATATTCTCGCAAAGAAAATTTGCAAACAGTTGGGGATTCCGCTTGTAGGGAATAATTAAAAAGAAAAATTGTCAGACATCCCGCCATTTTGTCGCCAGAAAACAGACAATTTGTCAGAAAAGATAAAAATAATTGAAAAATATTTATTGGCACGCGGTTTGCATTATGAAGGGTGTTCGCCGATGCGAGAGCGGAGGCGGGCAGGAAAAGAAAAACAATAAAAGTTAAACAATAAAAAGAAAGGAGTTCATTATGCTACCCGTTATGTTTAAAAACAGTTGGTTTCCGACCATGTTTGAAGATTTCTTGAACAGCGACATCATGCCGCGCACCAACACCACAGCTCCGGCCGTGAATGTTAGAGAAGACGAAAAGGCCTACACGATGGAAGTGGCCGCCCCCGGCATCAAGAAGGAATTCTGCCGCGTGAGCATCAACGACGAAGGCAACCTCTGCGTCGCCATCGAGAACAAGATGGAGCACAAGGAAGAGGAGAAAAAGCACCACTATCTGCGCCGCGAGTTCTCCTACGCGAACTACGAGCAGAACTACACGCTGCCCGAGGACGTCGATAAGGAAAATATCTCCGCCAAGGTGGAACACGGAATCCTCACCATCACCCTGCCGAGAGTGCAGAAAGAGGAACCCAAACTCGCCCGTACCATCGCCATCGGGTAATTTTCAATCAAAGCCAATGATTTTACGCCGCATTCGCAAGAGTGCGGCGTTTTTTTGTTTGTGCATATCCGTAATTTTTGTATGTTTGCGTTTTCAAAATCATATAAGGATGAAACATATTTCTACTTTGCTATTAGCGTTGTGCCTCTTCTTCGCACCGAGATTGAATGCACAGATTCCGGACACCACCATCGCCACGCCCAATGGCAACTTTGAGCAATGGTCGAACGGCAGCGGCTACAGCGTCACCGTGCTCTTTCTCCAGCTACCGGTATATGGCAACTACACTTACCCCACTGGGTGGGACTATCCAGCCTATCCCATTAACGAGACATTCTCGTACAGTGGCATGAACTTCAACGTGAACACCGACATTCCGCTGATGAAAGTCTCCAACGAGACCAACAATGTGTTTGAAGGTTCCCACGCACTCAAGATGGAGAGTTTCATGCTATCTGACATCCTTGGAACCATCATTTACAACCTTGCACAGTCCTCTTTTGACCCCATGCTGACCACCACCGTCTTCCCCTCTATCCTGTCCACGGGCAACGTGAATCTGGAGCAGTTTTTGCCCCTGATGTTCGACTTGGCCGATGATTTCGATGACATTTCCCAACTGGTAGCCGTCTTGGACACCTTGAACCTGAACAACATCATTGACGGCGGAATCGCCTTGGATAGCCTGGTGCCTACCCGGCTGACTGGCCAGTACAAGTACACCTCTGCAGATAGCGGAGACAATGGCGGCATTTTGCTGGTCGGAACCAAATACAACCCGACCACGCACCAGCGTAGGGTGGTGGGTGCCGGCTTTACCGTAGATTTGACCGACACGGCTGAATATACCCCCTTCGAAGTACCTTATTTCTCCCTTTCCGACTTGATACCTTCCGCCGCTCACGTCAATCCTGATTCGCTGATCATCTTCCTGTTCTCTTCCGCCAACGTCAGCCCACAACAGGGTTCCGCCCTCTACCTCGACAATCTGCAACTTTGGGGACATGAGCCGATAGATACTTGCAGTGCGGTTTTCGACCTGCATCTCATCAATATGGACACCACACATGCCAGGATTGGCTGGGATTTTGAAGGTAATCCCGACCATTTCGAGGTGGAATACGGTCCGCAGGGGTTTGCTCAGGGCAGCGGCACTGTGGTGAACGTTACCGAAAGCTTCCTGCACCTTTCCAATCTGCAGCCCAATACCCACTACGACTTGTATGTGCGTTGCGTGTGCGACGAGGACCTTTATGGCGAATGGGATATGCTGACGTTCCAAACCGACAACCACACCGGAATCCAGACTCTTGCCGATGACAATCTGCAGATTTACCCAAATCCCGCCCAAGGACAGTGCACCGTGCAGTTTGAACGCGAAACGCCTAATGTGGTACGGCTTTTCACGCTCGAAGGTGCCTTGGTGCAAGAAATCATCCCGACCAAAGAAACTCTTGAGCTGACCCTGCCCGCCAGTGGCGTTTATCTTCTAGTCTGCGAGATGAAAGAAGGAACTGTGACACGGAAGATTGTGAGTCGGTAGTCAGGAATGGCGGATCTCCTATTACAAACGATATAAAAACGAACAACTATATGAACGAACAGAAAATTGAAACGGCAGCTGCCCTCGGCAATGCTCTGGTGGACAAGGTTGATGACTTCCTGCACCATTTTACCAGCTACGCCACGGATCTGGAGGTGGGCATCCATCCCGAGACTTTCGACATCATCCTCGACAGTCCGAGCAAGATTCCCGAAAGCTACCGCCGGCACAGCATCGCCGACTTTATCCTCACCAACGCCCGCGGCTTGTACGAGCCCGACGAGAAGGCCATCTTCCAAGTGGCCGAGCACTATTTTTAGGATATGGCGAAGAGAGAGAGTTCCAGCAAATCGGTGACCTTCGACGCGATGGTGCGGCAGATTCGCGAGAAGCAGTTCGCGCCCGTCTACCTGCTGCACGGCGAAGAACCGTTCTTCATCGACCGGCTTTGCAAAATGTTCGAGGAGAGCATTTTGGAGCCGGATGAGCGCGATTTCAACCAGGTGGTGCTCTATGGCAAGGACACGGAAGCCGATATGGTGCTGGCAAATGCCAAGCAGTTCCCCTTCGGCAGCCCTTACCGTGTGGTCATCCTGAAGGAGGCTAAAGAGCTGAAACATATCGAGTTGTTGGATGCTTACGTGCAAAACCCCAGTCCGCAGACCATCTTCATCGTGTGCTACAAATACGGCACGATGAAGGCTGCGCAGACGAAAGCTTACGCTTCCCACGGGGTGGTTTTCCATTCGGAAGGCATAAAAGACTGGAATCTCAACGCTTGGATCCAGAATTTAGCGGAACAGACGTTCAACTACCGGCTCAGCCCGCAGACTGCCGCCGTTTTGGGCGAGCATATCGGCAATGACCTGTCTCGTATCTACACGGAATTCCAAAAACTGCAGGTGGTGATTCCCGCAGGCAGCGAAATCACTCCCGACATCGTCGAAAAGTACATCGGCATCAGCAAGGAATACAATATTTTCGAGCTTCAGGAGGCTCTCGGCAGCCGAAATCTGTCGAAAGCGTACAACATCATGCTCAATTTCACGCTGCATCTGAAGGAAAACCCCAACATCCGCACCATCACCATGCTCTACTCGTTTTACCACAAGATGATCCGCTACCATCTTTCCCCCGACAAGAGCAACGACGCCTTGCGAACCATTTTCGGCAACCTGCCCCCGAGCATCATGGCCCGGAATGTGGGTTTTGCCAACAACCACACCATGCCGCAGCTGACGCGGATTATCTCCATCCTGCGGGAATACGATTTGAAATGCAAGGGCGTGGATTCCAGCAATGACGACGCCGAATTGTTGAAAGAGATGATTTACAAGATTACCCATGTGTAAGATGAAGAATATACATTTTCGTTTTGTAGAGACGTTGCGCGCAACGTCTCTACAGATTGTGTTTTCGGTTTTGTTTTTATTTACCGCAACAACCGTCTTCGCCCAGGCACCCCCCGGTTATTATGCCGCCGCCGAAGATAAAAGCGGGGAGGAGTTGCGCACTACCTTACACAGCATCATTAAAGCACACACTTCCGTGTCTTACAGTGAGTTATGGCAATTTTTCCAGACTACGGATGTTCGTCCCGACAACGGCAAGGTTTGGGATATGTACTCCGACCAGCCCGGCGGCACTCCCGCATACTATTTCACCTTCGTGAGCGACCAATGCGGAAACTACTCCGGCGAGGGTGATTGTTACAACCGCGAACATTCGGTGCCGAAAAGCTGGTTCGGCGGCAGTGTGGCCCCGATGTACACCGACCTTTTCCACCTTATCCCTACCGACGGCTTTGTCAATTCCAAACGCGGCAATCTGCCCATCGGCCATGTGATCAATGCCACTTGGACGAGCACCAACGGCAGTAAGGTGGGCACTTCCAACATTTCCGGCTATTCGGGGCAGGTGTTCGAGCCCATCGACAGTTTCAAAGGCGACTTCGCCCGCACCTACTTCTACATGGCCACCTGTTATAAGGACAAGAACCTCGGGGTGGAAACGCAGTCCAACTTCTCCGGCGGCGACTTCAAGCCGTGGGCGAAAACGCTGCTGCTTCAATGGGCCGCGATGGATTCGGTTAGCCAGAAGGAGATTGACCGAAACAACGCCGTTTGGCAGATCCAGCACAACCGAAATCCCTTCATCGACTATCCCGAGTTGGCGGAGAAGGTTTTTGGTAACGATGAAACCCCATTCACAACCAGCATATCCATCTACTCTGACCAATATTGCTGGTATGTTTATCCAAACCCGACTACTTCCATTATCAACATTCAATCTCTTGGTTTTCAATCAGATGATATGACAGTTGAAATCCATGATATTGCGGGAAGAACGCTGTTTTCACAACGGGCCGACCATTCCGATAATCTTCAGATAGACTTGTCATCTTTTCCTGCCGGACTCTATTTTATAAAACTCTCTTCGGAACAGAATATCTACACCTACAAAATCGTAAAGCAATGAGTATCATTAAGATAACCAAACAATTCTCCTTTGAGATGGCCCATGCGCTGCGCAACTACGATGGGCTGTGCCGCAACATTCACGGTCATTCCTACAAGATGGACATCACCCTCGCCGGGCAGCCGCTGCACGACGAAAATTCTCCGAAAAACGGAATGGTGATGGATTTTGGAGATTTGAAACGGCTTGTCAATGAGGAGGTTATTTCGCTATTGGACCATGCTTTGGTGCTGAATGCCAAAACCGATGCCCAACTTATCGAGGTACTGAAACAGAATTACGAGAAAATCGTCACGGTGGATTTCCAACCCACGACAGAGAATCTGCTGAATTTCATTGCTGGGAAAATCCAGTCGCGGCTGCCGGAAACGGTGACCCTCGCCTGTGTGCGTTTGCGGGAGACGGACACGTCATACGCGGAATGGATTCCTTAGGAACACGTTATGTTGGTTTTTGTAGAGACGCGCCATGTTGGTTTCTGTAGAGACGTGCCATGGCGCGTCTCTACGTCAGAGGATATCCACGGGCGTAACCATCCCTTGCAACATGCCGTCCGAACGGCCATTATCCGTGATAAACAACATATCCAAACGGACTTTGCGTGATTTTGAACGTTGGAATTTGAGGCTGACGTCTTCCACGGTGGTGTTCGGATTGATGAAACCGTAATGTGCTGTAGGTTCGTCGGCTATCTGCGTGAAACCGGCTATATCCCTGAATTTCAGGTTTTCGGAAAGCAGAACGGAATTGTCTTCGGCCACAATCCGCATTAACGTTTTGGTGCTGAAGACCCCCACAATCCGATGGTTTTCCACGATGGGGATGTAGGAGTAATCATTGCGCTGCATCACTTTCACGGCGGCGAGCACGGAATCTTCCGGCGACGGTGCGAAAATCTGTCCCGCGCGGATGGCCACTCGCATGAGCGTCATCGGGTTGAGCGAATAGTAAAGGTTGTTAACTTGCCGCACTGCCTGATCCGTGACAATAACCATATCGTTGCCCGCCTTCGACCAGTCGTAGTGCGACAGTAGGTTGCGCAACAGCCGGCAGAAGGCTAGGTTGCTGCGGATGCCTTTGTACTGCGGCATCTGCTCCAAATCCTTCATCTCCGTGACATTCAAATTGTTGAGGACCCATTCCTCAATCTCGCGGTATCGTTCCAAAAATTGCGCAGCCTTGTTTTCCATCTTTGCCTTGTTTTTTACGCCGCAAAGGTACATAAATTACGGATACACCCTGACAAATGGAACATTTCGCGTAGAGACGCGGCGCGCCGCGTCTCTACAACGGCAAACACAAATGGGGTTAATAAACAAACCGACCTTTTTCGGTATCGAAATATGCGGTGTGGTCATATCCGCAGCGTTGCAGCTCTTCCAATGCCTCGGGTACGAACAGCGTCAGCTCATCCGCTTTGTGCGCGTCACTGCTGATCAGCACTGGAATGTCAGCCTTACGGGCTTTCATCAACAGTTCGGTGGAAGGATAGAAACTGTCGCTGCGCTTTTTATACAGCCCCCGCGTGTTTACCTCAACGATGACATTATGCCGTTTGATAAGCTGTATCGCCTTATCCGCCAGTACTTTATACCACGATTCATCCTCCGTGAAGAAACGGTTCCGGTTGTGCATCTTGATCTTGTCGAAATGGGCGATGATGTCCATTTTCTGTGTTTCCAGCATTTCGAAAGTCTGCTCCCAAAACGTGGTCACAGCTAACTTGATGTTGTTGTCGAACAAGTTGCGCAAACCCTCATCGTAGATTTCCTGTTTGGGGCCGTCGATAAACCAGAGCCCGTCGCCGTGCGGGGGACGCACTAAATGCACCCCGCCGATAACGTAGTCAAGACCATTAACCGATTGTCTGTCAGTGAAATCCACGGTCATACCCGGAATAAAGTCGCATTCCAAAGATTTCAGCAGCTGCACATCGGTTTTCGGCTGTAGATTTTCGATTTCGTGGATGTATTCCGGCAGTTTCTCTTCCGAAATGGCGAAGTTGTTCTCAAACGGCACCGGTGCGTGCGATGAAAATCCGAGCTGCAAAAGCCTTTGCTTCTCGGCCTCCCGGACATGCTCTTCCAGGGTGCTCTTGCCATCACAATAGAGGCAGTGGGTGTGGTAATTGGCGGGGTAGTGGTTCATAAAAAGGGATTACAAGGTTATGGGTTATGTAGAGACGCAAAATTTTGCGTCTCTACAGCATCAATTATCGATTATCAATTCCTCCTCGTCACGAGTTCCATCGAGAATATTGAGTATCTGGTCGCTACGGCCGGCGTGGGCCTTGTTGTAGAGGTTGCTGAGGAAGATGATTACTACGTTGTCGGATGGGCGGTAGAGGAACAGGTTCTGGAAACCGTTCCAGAGGCCGCCGTGATAGACCAGTTTGCCGTGTACGGGGCTTTCCTCAATGCGGTAGCCGAAACCGTAGATGCTGGTCGGTAACTTGCCGTTGTCCAGCTGGTTTTCGCGTTGCGAGGCCAAATCCACCCACTCTTTCGGCAGAATCTTGTAGTCGATGAACATGGCATTGGCCCACCGCAACATATCCTCGACGTTGGAATAGATGCCTTTGTCGCCGAGCACTCCGTTGAGTCGGTCGTATTTTGCCAAAACGCCCCCTCTGCGGTGCCCGATGGCGATTGGCACATCTGACGGTAGGGCTTTCACGTTCACATCCTCCGATTTCGGATTCACATCGGGATATTGTTTGCCCTGCTTGGCGTCAATGCCCACGATTTCGGTGAAAAAGCGGGTGTTTTTCATGCCGGCGGGCTTGAAAATGTTCTCGTGCACATACTCTTCAAACGGCATCCCCGACACTTTCGCCACCAACGCCGCCAAAATTGCGTAGTTGGTATTGATATACTCGAACTTCGTCCCCGTTGGGAAAATCTTGGCATATTTCTGATTCTCCAACACCCTCAACAGCAGCTCGTTATCGACAAAAGCCGCACCCCCATAGACCGTGTATTTGAACTTGAAATACTCGGGAATCCCCGACGTATGGGTCAGCAAATGTCTGACAGTCACGTCGCTATACGGCAAATCGGGAAAATAGAGCGTGATCGTGTCATCAAGGTTGATCTTCCCCTGCGCACACAACTGCAGAACGGACACAGCGGTAAACTGTTTGGAAATGGAAGCTAAGTCGAAAAGGGTGGTTTCCGTAATCCGGTTGCTTTCGGGCACATCCCGGCGGGGCGGATCCCCCGTCAGACGGAGTTCCCCGTAGGCATATTCCAGCAATACCGTGTCCCGAACCGCCACCAGCATCACCCCGTTGAGTTTTTCCGACATCTCATTGGCCACAAACTCCAACGCTTCAATGTCATAGCGGTCGCCAATGGTGTCCAAAAGATGTTGCCGGCAACGTTCTTCCGTGAAAAAAGCCGTGTAGATGTCCGCCTTGAGATTCATGGCGAGGCATACCAACACGGCTATGGAAAACAAAATCTGTTTCATCAAATTAGCGCAAACGGATAAAATATTTTAACCGTTCATTGAATTGAGGAATTCCTCATTGTTTTTGGTATCTTGCATATTGCTGATCACCAGATTCATAGCCTCGATAGTGGTCATATCGGCGATGTGGTTACGCAGAATCCAAACCTTCTGGAGGGTAGCGGCATCTTGCAGCAGGTCATCGCGACGAGTACTTGAAGCTACAATATCGACAGCCGGGTAGATGCGCTTGTTGGAAAGTTTACGGTCGAGTTGCAGCTCCATATTACCCGTACCCTTGAATTCCTCGAAAATCACCTCATCCATACGGGAACCCGTGTCAATGAGGGCGGTGGAGATGATGGTCAGGGATCCGCCGTTTTCCACATTACGGGCCGCACCGAAGAAGCGTTTAGGCTTCTGCAGGGCGTTGGCCTCCACACCGCCGGAGAGCACCTTGCCGGATGCCGGCGCCATGGTGTTGAAAGCGCGGGCCAGACGGGTGATAGAGTCAAGCAGGATGCAGACATCGTGACCGCATTCCACCATACGTTTCGCCTTGTCGAGGACCATATTGGCGATTTTCACGTGCCGTTCCGCCGGCTCATCGAACGTGGAGGAAATCACCTCGGCATTCACGCTGCGCTGCATGTCGGTAACCTCTTCAGGACGCTCGTCGATGAGCAGGATGATGAGGTAAATTTCGGGATGGTTGTAGGCAATAGCGTTGGCTATATCCTTGAGCAGTACCGTTTTACCCGTTTTCGGCTGAGCCACAATCAATCCGCGCTGACCCTTGCCGATGGGGGCGAATAGGTCGATGATGCGGGTGGAAAGTTTGCAGCCGGGGTGACCGGTGATGTTGATTTTCTCGTCCGGGAACATCGGGGTGAGGTAATCGAACGGGATACGGTCGCGGATTTCCTCGGGCAGACAGCCGTTGATTCTCTCGATTTTGGTCAGCGGGAAGTATTTCTCGCCAGGCTTCGGCGGACGGATAGCACCCAACACGGTGTCGCCGTTCTTCAGTCCGAAGAGCTTGATCTGCGACATGGAGACGTAAATATCGTCAGGGGAAGAGAGGTAGTTGTAGTCCGAAGAACGCAGGAAACCGCAGTTCTCGCTGGTGATTTCGAGCACACCCTCCGCCATCACGGAACCGTCGTATTGGGCGTTGGCCATGTAGGGGACGGGCGTTTCCTCAGCTTGGGCGGCAGGGGTTTCTGCCTCCTGCACCGGATATTCCGCGGGGGCCTTCGGTTTTTCTTCCTGTTTGGCAGGTTCCTGATTCTTTTCCTGTTTCGGAGCTTCTTCCTCGGTTTTTTTCTTCTTGGGACGACCGCGTTTGGGTTTCGGCGCAGGATTTTCTTCGGAAACCTCCGATTCGGTTGTCACTTTTGACGAAAGCACCTCTTCAGCATCCAAAAGCAGTTGATTGTCGGCAACCAAATCCTGCGGTTGCCAGATTTCTTCCATACTCAACTGACGATCCTCAAGAGAGGGTTTCGATTCCTTCACAACAGTTTCCACTGGAGTTTCCTCTTGCACGGCAGTTTGTTTTTTGGGACGTCCGCGGCGTTTTTTTGGGGGTTCGGGAGTGCTGGTATCTTCCGCAGGTGCTGGTTCTGATACAGGTTCCGCAACGGGTTCTGCCGCCGGTTGCGCCTTGGGCTTGCGGCCGCGCGTTTGGCGAGGCTTTTCCTGCAACGGGAGCGGATTGGCATATTGAATCACCTCTTCCGTTTCCGGTTTGCTCTCTTGAGTCGTATTGATTTTTTCGGAAACCGCCTTCACGATATTGAACAGCGGGGTGGTGTTTTTCTCCGCCACACGGGCTTTCCCTTTCATTTTCGTTTCGTTGGAAGTGGCCAGTAAAGCGTCTCCGCCTCTTACAATTCTTCTTCTTCTGGGTTTGTTTTCGCTTACCTCTGACATACTTTTTTAGGTCTTGTCATTACTTTTTTTGATAAAACTTGCATTGGATTATTCGCAGCGGCGCGACTGACAATCGACTGGCAGCCTCGTTTTCCCCGCCACAGAACATCTTCTTGAAAAGCGGCGCAAAAATACAATTTTTTTCAACATTTGGCTTTTAAGAATTTTTATGAAAAATTTTTTCCGAGACATCAATAAAAAAAGTATCTTTGCGGCCTTAATTGGAAAAACTAAAATCAGTAATAATTAAAACAATTAAACAATGAAAAAACTTTACATGTTAGTAGCTGCAATGCTGATGGTTTCTTTCAGCTTTGCACAAATCCAGCCGAAAGCTTCTCATAAGAATGCTGTTAAGATTGCTGGTATGCCTGAAATCACCCACAAAACCACCACTGCTGACAGAGGCGCTGCCGCAGCAGAATGGTTGGACTATGCTACCACCATCTGGACTTATTGGGCTGAAGAACCTGGAATGGATGACATCGCCATCGGTCGTGTTGCTGTTGACTCTAATGGTCTGACCCATTATAGCGATGGCGATACCGGTTACGGTTTTTGGTTTGGTTGGGGTCAAACTTATGATTTCACCAACACTGTTTGGGATGAAGTGGCTGAGGAAGGTGGTATTTCCATGAATGGCACTACCTCCTACAACATTGACTCTGTGGTTGTCGTCGGTAGCTACCTGCACGGTGCCAATGTGCCGGCCAATAATGTTGATACCCTTATTGTTGCCGTCAACACCACTCTTAATGAAAATGACATGACGCTCTTGTCCGCTGGCAATGTTAATTGCGTGCAATATTTTGACGTTCCTTACGATGTAAACACCCACATGACTACTGGTGCTACCATCTACAAGGTTCCCTTGACCGCAGAAGATTGCTCTGACACGAGCGAGACTGGTGGTATTTACGCTGCTGAATATGTTGTTCCTATCGGTTTGACGGGTATCACGAACAAATATATCAATGTGACTTATACTTTGAAGCGCGGTTATACTGTTCCTTTGAATGATGACATTGAAAACCACTCTCGCTTCTATGCATGGGTTTACAAAGATTCTCAGAGCGATTACTATCCCTTCGCCAGCGGTAGCGCTGTCACTCCTCCCGATGTGATGTTCTACAACTACAATCAGGGTACAATCATTAGCGAATACAACGTGAACCAAACCACTCCTGATTTCTTCCGCGATAATCTCTATCCCGCTCCCATTTGGAACGCTACTTGCCACTATCCGTGGATCCTCACGAAGGTTTCTTGCAACGACTGCGCTATCGTGAACGTTCCTGAGATTGAGAAGACCAACCCCACTGTCTATCCGAACCCCGCCACCAACAACTTCACCGTGAACCTCGGCAACGACGAGAAGGCCAACATCCAACTCTTCAACATCGTTGGTCAGCAAGTTTATGGCGAAACCATCACCGGCACCAAGTGAATGTTTCCAACCTCAACAGTGGCGTTTACATGCTCAAGATCAACCAAAACGATAAGGTTTACACCACCAAGGTTGTTGTGAAATAATTTTGTACGATACATTATTATTATATAGAGGGATGGTCGAAAGACTGTCCCTTTTTTTTCGATGACGAATATGTAGGGGCGAATAATCATTCGCCCCTACAAACGCGAAAATACATTAACGATGTACAATTTCAACGGAAAGATTACCCCAAACATGCCCTTGATTATGGGCATTCTGAATGTCACGGAAGATTCGTTCTATGACGGGGGACACTATTTGTCGGAGGAGGCGGTGCGAAGACGTGCGGCACAGATTTTGGAAGAAGGTGGCGACATGATTGACATCGGGGCCATGTCCACGCGACCGGACGCGAAGGAAATCCCCGAAGAGGAAGAAAAAGCGAGGATCGTGCGGGCAGTGCGCCTCATCCGTGAGGATTACCCTGAGGCCATCATCTCCATCGATACCTATCGCGCTGCCGTGGCAGAAGCCGCTGTGGAGGCCGGCGCTGATATGATCAACGATATTTCCGGCGGCACTTTCGACTCCGAAATGATTCCCACCGTCGGGCGCTTGCAGGTGCCCTACTGCTTGATGCATACTCCCGCGAAACCCGCTGTTATGCAGCAACATACGAACTATCAGGACATTCTCGGCGAGATGTTGCAGTTCTTCGGACGGCAAATCGCGCAACTGCACGCACATTCCGTTCACGATATCATCCTCGACCCGGGCTTCGGTTTCGGCAAAACCCTCGAACAGAACTACTTCCTGATGAAAAACCTGGAGGTCTTTCTGGAACTGGGTTACCCTCTTTTGGTGGGCATTTCCCGCAAATCGATGATCTACAAATTGTTGGACACCACCCCCGACCACGCCCTCACCGGCACCATCGCCCTCAACACCATCGCCCTCACAAAAGGCGCCGCCATCTTGCGCGTCCACGATGTGCACGAGGCGGTCGAAACCCGTAAAATAGTTCAAACAATGAGATAATATTTTAAAAGATATCCCTTAAGCAGCCTCGAAGAGGCAACACGCGCGAAGCGCAATAACCCCACACAAGCGAAGCGCAGTGTGGGGCTTTCCCGATAACCAAAAAATAGTATTTTTGCAGAAAAAACAAAATGAACCGAAAACCCTTAACCATCTACATCTGCCTCACCTTGGTACTTCTTCTAACCAGCTGTTTTTCAAGAAGAAACAACCAAGATGAGACCGCCGAAGAGGCCGTCATCTATCCCATGGATGTGATTCGCGACACGTTGACGGCGGACGTGCACCGGCAAACTACCCTCTATCCGCTGCAGGAGGAGGTGCTGAACGCGTTTTTGGAGAAAGCGAGCGACTTCCAAGGCAGAAAATGGACGGAGAAGGTCGATTTTCCGCAAGAATGGGGGGTGGAATGCGTGGAACGGCTGCCGGAAGGGCGCGAACTTTGGCTGCTGCGGTCTGAAAACCGCGAATGGGTCTATTTGGCCACCACTTCCGGTTTCGGCACCCAGCGCATCCTCGATGTGCTGCCCGTGGCCGTAAGCGTGGCCAACCAGCGAAATGAGGACCTCGAAACGGAAAATTGGCAGACCTTGCGCCTTCCCGACGGGCAATTCCGAACCACCAAGGAGTACGAATGGATTCATTCCGTGTCGAAAGCCACGAAGCAGGATTTCATCAGTAATCCCGAGAAATATCACCGCAAAACGCGCTATGTGGAGCAGTTTCTCATCAACGAACAGGGTCGTTTTGAGAAGTCCGAGATTGTGGATACCTTGCCCGACTATAACGCGGTGGTTTTCTATTTCAACCCCGGCGACAAACCCGAAATGTGGGACGAAACCATCTTGCACCTGCAGGCTTTCTGCGAGGAGCACGGTATCATTTACGAAGAGGTAAGCAGTGGTTACAATCGTGTGACCGTGCGCGATTATGAGCTCACTTTCGCCCTTGAGGCCGACATTACCCCCTACATTGATCCTTCCAGTTCCGGCATGGTGATGATGCGCAAAGACGAGACCCCGAAAGCCGTCCGATTCGGTTCCTACGAGTATATGCAGATGGAGCTTCGTCGCTATTTCAAACTCAGAGATTTCGAGTCATAGGCTATGCTGGCGCGATTTCTTCAGGAACTGCATATTTTGGCGGGGCCCGATGCCCTGCATAAACGCTACCTTGTGGCGGTGAGCGGCGGTGCGGATTCTACGGTCGCAGCCTCCATGTTCCACGAGGCTGGGGTGCCGTTCGCCATGGCGCACTGCAACTTTCATCTACGCGGGGACGATTCCGACCGTGACATGCGGTTTGTGCAAGATCTCGCTGCCAACTGGAATGTGACGGCCTTCATCTGTGAGTTCGATACCATCAAAATCCGAAAAGATTCCGGAAAATCGGTGGAGATGGTTGCCCGAGAGTTGCGCTACAAGTGGTTTTCGAAACTTTTGGGCGATTTCGATTACCTCGTAACCGCCCATCATGCCACGGACGCTGCCGAAACCCAACTCCTCAACCTCACCCGAGGCACCGGATTGAAAGGGCTTTGCGGCATCCCGCCCGTGAACGGCAAAATCATCCGCCCGATGCTGCCCTTCACGGCTGAAGAAATTCGTCAATACGCTGAGGATCACCATATTGCATACGTGGAAGATTATACCAACCACGACGAGAATATTTCCCGCAACCGCATCCGCCATTCGGTGATTCCGCAGTTGGAAGCTATCAACCCGCAATTTCTGCACACCAACATCCGCACGCGCCAGATTTTGCAACGGCAATATGCTTACTATCAGAAACATATTGAAGCTGCTATAGCCAAAATATCTTCAGAACAAAACGGCCAAACCCTAATCGACCGTTCCCTTTTGGAAGCCTGCGAAGATAGGGAACTGATTCTATATGAGATACTTAACCGCTATGGTTTTTCGTCCGATGTGAGCGAAAAACTGTCCGAATCCTTCCAGCTCCAACCGGGCAAACAATTTTTGTCAGATACCCATATCCTGCTGATTGACAGAGCGTTTCTTATCCTTAAACCGAAAATGGACGAGGAACCGGAATCAATCGAAATCAGATCTTTAGAAGGTCTGCAACAGTATTTCCACATCGAGGAATTTGAATATCAGCAAGATATAGTTTTCGATAAAAATCCTGACCTGCTGTATATCCCAAAAGAGAAACTGACCTTTCCATTGACAATCCGTTCCTGGCAGCACGGTGATTTCTTCTATCCTCTCGGTGGAAGAGGCCGCCAAAAACTCAGCGACTACTTCACCGACCACAAAATCGACCGCTTCACCAAAGAACGCATCCGCCTCCTCAGCATCAACGACCAAATTGCCTGGATTATCGGCCACCGCTCCGACGAACGCTTCAAATTGACACCCCAAACCAAAACATATTACCGATTACGGCCATTGGCCATTGGCCATTAGCTATTGGCTATTGGCTATTGGTTTTTTAACCTTAAACTTTTAACCTTAAACTTTTAACCTTAAACTTTTAACCTTAAACCTTAAACCTTAAACCTTAAACCTTAAACTTTTAACCTTAAACTTTTAACCTTAAACCTTAAACCTTAAACCTTAAACCTTAAACTTTAAACCTTAAACCTTAAACTTTTAACCTTAAACCTTAAACTTTTAACCTTAAACCTTGAACTTTGAACCTTAAACTACATGAATAGAAACGATTTTCCCATATTGAATGAGCGCGTTTACAACAAGCCCCTCGTCTATTTAGACAATGCTGCCACCACGCAAAAGCCTCAGGTGGTGATTGATGCGCTGAACGATTACTATTGTCGGATCAACAGCAACATCCATCGCGGGGTCCACTGCCTTAGTCAGCTGGCCACCAACGAGTTTGAGCTGGCGCGGGAAGCCGTGCGACAGTATATCAACGCCCCGTCAACCCAGGAGATTATCTTCACGCGGGGCGCTACCGAGTCCATTAACCTGGTGGCGGCCTCCTTCGGGCGTACCTACCTGCATGCGGGCGATGAGGTTGTCGTTTCCGAAATGGAACACCATTCCAATATCGTGCCATGGCAGTTAGCCTGTGAAGATCGCGGTGCAAAGCTTAAAGTGCTGCCGTTCGATGACAAAGGGGAGCTGATAATCAGCAAATTGGACGAGTTAATCAACGACCGTACCAAAATCGTGGCCGTGGCGCACGTTTCCAATTCGTTGGGCACGGTTAATCCCATTGAAGAAATCATCCGCATCGCACATCGCCGCAATGTGCCCGTCCTCATCGACGGAGCCCAAGCTGTGGCCCACTGTGCGGTCGATGTGCAGGATCTCGATTGCGATTTCTACTGTTTCTCCGGCCATAAGATGTACGCCCCGATGGGTATCGGTGTGATGTACGGTAAAGAGCAGTGGCTCAACGAGATGCAACCGTATCAGGGTGGTGGCGAGATGATCAAAGATGTCACTTTCGAGAAGACTACCTACAATGACCTGCCGTTCAAATTCGAGGCCGGCACCCCTTCGGTGGGCGATGTCATCGGTCTTCGAAAGGCCATCGAATACATCCAAAGCATCGGCTTGGAGAAGATTGCCGCGTACGAGCAGGAATTGCTGGTCTATACAACCGAAAAACTGTCCGCCATCGATGGGATGCGTTTCATCGGGCAAGCGGCGCACAAAACCGGTGTCATCTCCTTCCTCGTCGGGAACATCCATCCCTACGATATGGGCGTTCTCCTTGACCATCAAGGCATTGCGGTTCGAACAGGCCATCACTGCACGCAACCCATTATGACCCATTTCGGCATTCCCGGAACGGTGCGTGCCTCGTTTGCCCTGTACAACACGTTTGAAGAGGCCGATGCGCTTGTCGCCGCAGTTGTTAAAGCTAAACAGATGTTGTCATAGTAGAGACGTAGCGCGCTACGTCTCTGTTGTAAGGTTCAAACAAGAAATATGAAAAATACATACGCAATCATTACTGGCGGGAGTTCCGGAATTGGGTACGCCTATGCGGAAGAGTGGGCGCGGAAAGGATATAACATCCTGATTGTCAGCAATCGCGAGGACTTGAACGCGGAGGCACAAAACCGTTTGCAGCCGCAATTCCCCGAACAGCGAATCCTAACCCGCTACCAAGATTTGACCGCGGATAATGCGGCGCAGGAATTGTTCGATTACTGCGAAAGCGAGAACCTCATCGTGGAGGTTTTGGTCAACAATGCGGGCATGTTCTACTTCGGGGCGGCGGTCGATAAACCGATGGCGCTGAGCCATAAGATGACCATGCTGCATTGCACCACCCCGGCGGATTTGTGCGTGCTGTTCGGCCAGAAGATGAAAGAGCGCGGATGTGGTTACATCCTCAATGCCAGCTCCATCACCGCTTACATGGGATTCCCGACCATCGCGGTCTATCAGGCTTCCAAGTCATATCTGCTGAAGTTTTCCAAAGGGCTGCACCATGAACTGAGCCATTATGGGGTGAAGGTCTGCTGCGTTTGTCCTGGCGCGGTGGATACGGATCTTTACAACCTTCCAGTCAAGATGCGGAAACGTTTTCGCGCCATCGGCATCATGTTGGGTCCCGAACAAATCGCCAAACGAGGTGTCCGCGCCACGTTACATGGCCGGAAAGTCAAAATCCCGGGTCCCATCAACTACTTCTTCCTGCTGATGTGCTTCCTGCTGCCCGGATTTGTTGTGGATATGGTGAAGAAAAAGTTTGTGTAACCTATCTTGTAACTGTTTTGTATCACTTAACCGTTATTTTTGTATTTTTGCAACTTGAAATTTAAGAATATGAAGTACAGACGCATATTGTTGAAATTGAGTGGCGAATCGCTGACAGGCGATGACGGATACGGTGTAAGTTACAGTCACATAATGCATTATGCGACCGAGATAAAGTCTGCGGTGGATGCGGGCGTGCAGGTGGCGGTGGTCATCGGCGGCGGAAACATCTTCCGGGGCGTGCAAGGTGCGTCCGCCGGTTTCGAACGTCGGCAGGGCGACCAGATGGGAATGCTGGCCACCATCATCAACGCATTGGCGGTGCAGGGCGTGCTCGAAGAGTTAGGTGTGAAAGCCAAAGTCCTCTCTGCGGTCAACATTGAAGGCGTTTGCGGGAAAACCTCTTGGCGCACGGCTATCGAGTCGTTGGAGGCTGGTTACGTGACCCTCATCGGCGGCGGCACGGGCAATCCGTTCTTCACCACCGATACGGGTGCCGCACTTCGGGCCCTCGAAATCAAGGCCGACGTGCTCATCAAGGGCACCCGCGTGGATGGCGTCTATACCGCCGATCCCGAAAAGGATCCCAACGCGGTCAAATTCACCGAAATCTCCCTCGCGGAAGCGTACCAGAAGAACCTCCGTATCATGGACATGACCGCCTTCGCGCTCTGTCAGGACAATAAAATGCCTATCTACGTCTATGATGCCAACACCAAGGGCAATCTGCTCAAGGTGCTCAACGGCGAACCCATCGGAACCCTATTATATTAGTTTAAGGTTCAAGGTTTAAGGTTTAAGGATGTGGAAATAGTTAACATTCAAAGTCAACATCAAAGTTAAAATAATGGCAGAAAATAATCCCAATATTCCGGAAATCACCCCCGAAGAGGAAGCCAAACTGGCGAGAATGGCCTCGCGCAGAACCGGTTTCAAGAAACACTTTGCCATCTTCATCCTGGTTAACGCCTTCCTGTGGGTGGTGTGGTATTTCCTTTTCAGAGACAGCGAGGACAACACCTTCCTGATGGCCATTCTCTTCGTATTTCTCGTCTGGCTGTTAGGCATCATTCTGCACTATATGATTACTTACAAGTGGACGAAATCGTATAAAGACAAGGAATTAAACTCCTTGAAAAAAATGCGTCTAAAGCAACTCCAGGAAATTGAGAGCCTGAAGGCCGAGATGGCGCCAAAAGAGGAACCCGAAGCCGAGTCCCAGCCTGAAAAAGCTGTGGAGGAGGAACCTGAACATAGAAACCCGAATTATATCGATTAAAATATTACAAAAATGGATACACAAACCTGCTTGAAACAAGCGAAAGAGAGCATGAGCGCCACCGTGGCGCATTTTGAAAAGGAACTCCAGAAGGTCCGTGCCGGCAAGGCTTCCCCGCAAATGCTGGACGGCATCAAGGTCGATTATTACGGCAATCCCACGCCCATCGACCAGGTGGCCAACGTGAACACTCCGGATGCCCACCAGATTATCATCCAACCGTGGGAGCGCAACATGCTGCCCGTGATTGAGAAGGCCATCCTTGCCGCCAACATCGGTGTGACCCCGCAAAACAACGGCGAGTTCATCCGTTTGGTGATTCCCGCCCCGACCGAGGAACGCCGTAAGGAACTGGTGAAGAAGGCCAAACAGGAGACCGAACAAATCAAGGTGGCTGTCCGTAATATCCGCCGCACCGCCAACGATGATGCCAAGAAGCTGAAAGACGAAGGCGTGGAGGAAGATGCCATCAAGAAATTGGAGGCCGACATCCAGAAGGCCACCGACGAGGCCATCAGCAAGGTCGATAAGATTATGGAGGCCAAAGAAAAAGAGATTATGACCGTTTAATTTTTCATCTATAAACTTAAAAGTATGAATATTCCTGAAAATTTGAAGTATTCCCAGGACCACGAATGGTTAAAAGTGGATGGTGAATTTGCATTGGTGGGCATTACCGCTCACGCCGCTAACGAATTGGGCGACATCGTTTTCCTTGACATCCCCTCTGTGGGCGAGACCTTGGACAAGGATGAGGTTTTCGGCTCTATCGAGGCTGTGAAGACCGTTGCCGATCTGCTGCTGCCCGTCGCGGGTGAGGTGGTGGAATTTAATGAGGCTCTCGAAGGCGAACCCGCCCTCGTGAACAGCGATCCTTACGGCAAGGGCTGGATTGTCAAGATCAAAATGACGGAGCCCGACCAGGTTGCTGAGCTGATGGATGCAGCTGCTTATACCGCCATGCTGGGATAATTTCCTGAATCCCAATTAAAAAAAGTGGAGACGTACATCGTACGTCTCCACTTTTTTATGGTCACACGGATCCGTTATTTTCCCGAATCCACTTTGTATTTCTTGAAGATCTTCTTGTTGTGCATAATCTCGACGGCCTGTTGGAAAGTGTCGTCGCTTTCGAGGAAGATACGGTAGGCATCGCCGTAACCATAGAGGCCGCGGGCAATTTCAAAGCGCAGGTACTCCTTGATAAAATCGACCGCGTGTTCCTCATTGCGCAGATGTTGCATCTCACCGTAAGTCTTGTTGAGGTAGTTCGTGAACATCGTGTCAAAAGTCTGACGGTCAAAGTCTTCCGTACTCTTATACATCGAATCTAACTTCTCTTTATTCTCCTTGATGAAGGCGTTGGCATAATCGCTGAAGACGAAAGGAGCCTTATCGCTCACGCCCTCTTCCTTGGCATAATCCATAAATTCTTTGTAGAATTCATCGGAAATTTGGTATTTTTTCTGGAATCGAATTTCGGGTACTGTTTCAGCAGTGATTCGCGGTTGTTCTCCAAATAATCGACGGCAAAGCTGCCGAACACGCCCTTCCGCACAATCTCGTTGAAGAGGCTGGAGTATTTGGTGGTGTCAAGCGGGATGAAAATGTCGGGCATGATACCGCCACCGCCATAGACCACACGTCCGTGCGGGGTTTTGTATTTCAGAGAATCGGGGAATTTGATATTCTCAGCCGTATAGTACTCGCCGTTTTTGGCGCGGGTTTGCAGGTCTTTGAAGTAAGCATCCAGACCGTCGTCGTAGGGTTTTTGGATACAGCGGCCCGTGGGGGTGTAGTAGTGGGAGATGGTGAGGCGCACTTCAGATTGGTCAACGAGGCGCAGCGGCTTCTGTACCAGTCCCTTGCCGAAGGTCCGGCGACCGACCACCAGTCCGCGGTCCCAGTCTTGGATGCAGCCGGAGGTGATTTCGGAGGCGGAGGCGGAATTCTCGTCCACGAGCACAATAAGTTTGCCCTCTTCGAAGAGGCCGTCTGCGGAAGAGTAGTATTTCTCGCCCGTCTTGCGGAAATTGTCGGTATAGACAATCATGCGTTTGCCGGAGATGAACTGGTCGCAAATCTCAAATGCCACATTGAGGTAGCCGCCGCCATTGCCGCGCAGGTCGAGAATCAGGTTTTTCATGCCCTGCTCCTTCAGGCTGCTGATGGCCTTTTTCAGTTCGTCGGTGGAGGTGGCGGCAAAGCGTTCGAGTTTCACATAGCCGGTTAAAGAATCGGCCATGAAACTGACGTTGATGCTATACATCGGGATAGCGCCGCGGGTGATGATAAATTCAATAGGTTCTTTCTTGCGGCCACGCACCACGGTGACTTTCACCTTAGTGCCTTTCTTGCCGCGTAGGTGTTTGCGCACCCAGTCGTTGCTGATATCCTTGCCGACAGCCACCGTATCATCCACCTTGATGATTTTGTCGCCGGCCATCAGCCCGACCTTTTCCGACGGACCGTCAATGATGACCTCCATCACATTGATGGTGTCCTTGATGAGCTGGAAAGTCACGCCAATGCCGTCGAAGGAGCCCTGCAGGGGTTCGGTCATGGCGGCCACGTCCTTGGAGGGGATGTAGGCGGTGTGGGGATCCAGTTCCTTAAGCATCTCGTCGATGGCCTTGTCAGTCAGCGGGTCAAAATCGACGGAATCCACATACATGGAGTTGATGGCGTTGAGCAGCTGGTCCATCTTGGTTTTGTTCTGCTGGTAGTGTTTGTTCGGCGATTGCGCGAACAGGGCGGTTCCCATGGCTAACAGGCTGAAAACAGCGACAATGACTTTATTCTTCATTGATTTATAGGTTTTATACATTCTATTCCGACAAAAGGCGGCAAAGATACAATTTTTTAGGGAACAGACAACAAGGTCCCGGCTCAAGTTTAAATAGATGTGACTCGCTGGTTTCGGTTGTCACTTTTGTGCCATTCATAAAACACCAAGCGACCATCCCAACAGAGACGGCCGCTCGGCATAACGTATGGAAAAAAATGTCTTAGCAATAACAACAACTGAAAGCCAGCAGCCAATGGCTAAAGGCCAACAGCCTAAAAGTAGAGGTCACGTTCGCCGGCCTTGATGCGCTCGATACGCTTTACCAGCTCGTCGCGGAACTTCTCATCCACATTCACCATGTTGTTCTCGATGACCTTCCAGCCCTTCGCAGCCACTGTGGGCGTGGCATAATCAACCAGATACTCCGACAGCGTGAGGATGGCGTTGGGCGTGCAGTAACGTTTGATGAAGCCTGGCACGCTGAATTCCATGAAGTGCTCGCCGGTGCGTCCTAAGCGGTAGCAAGCCGTGCAGAAGCTCGGGATGAAGTTGTTGTCCAATAGTTCCTCGATGATGTCGCCAAGGTTACGGTCGTCGCCGATCTTGAACTGCTCGCGGTGCAGATTTTGGTCCTCCACCTTGTCGCTGTTCTTTTCAGTCTCCTCGTGGTGGTACTTGTAGTCGCCAATCTGCAGGTTGGTGCCGCCGTCGATTTGCGAGATACCGTATTGGATGGCCTTGACGCGGAATTCGGGGGTCTCGCGGGCGGTCAGGATTAAACCGGTGTAAGGCACAGCGAGGCGGAAGATGGCGATAATCTTCTCGAAAGTATCATCATCGACGAAGTATTTTTTGTCGATGTCGAGGCCGGAAGCATCTTTGATGCGCGGGAACGAAATCGTGTGCGGTCCTACGTTGAAGCAAGCCTCCAAGTGGTTGGTGTGACGGATCATGGCCAGCACTTCGAAACGCCAATCGTAGAGGCCGAAGAGGATGCCGAGACCGTTGTCGTCGATGCCGGCCTGCTGGGCGCGGTCCATGGAGGTGAGTCGCCAGTTGAAATCACCCTTGATGGTGTTGGCAGGGTGATACCAAGAGTAAGCCTCCGGATTGTAAGTCTCTTGGAAAATTTGGTAAGTGCCGATGCCGGCTTCCTTCACGGTGCGGAAACCTTCTACATCCAACGGAGCAGCGTTGATGTTGACGCGGCGGATGGAACCGTTACCCTTGTGTACGGAGTAAGCCAACTTGGTGGTATGGGCGATGAACTCGGGCGAATACTTCGGCGATTCGCCATAGACGAGAATCAGTCGTTTCTGACCGTCCTCTTCCAGTGCCTCGATATTGCGCACGAACTCCTCGTCGGTGAGGGTGGTGCGCACCTGTTCGTGGTTCGAGGAACGGAAACCGCAGTATTTGCAGTTGTTGACGCAGTAGTTGCCCACGTACAGCGGGGCAAACAGCACGATGCGGTTGCCATAGACGTTGCGTTTCAACGTGCGGGCACCTTCCTTGATCTCTTCCACCAGCACAGGGTCGGTGGTGTTGATGAGGACGGCCGTCTCTTCCATCGTCAGGCGGTTTTTGGCCAGCGATTTGGCGATGATCGCGCGCACCCGCTCGGGAGTGCTTTCGGTCTTGTTGATAAAATCCCAGATTTCTTCCGGGTCGATAAAGGGCTTCCCAATCTCATCGGGAATGCGGCATTTTTCGGGGGTGAATTGCATATTTATAAGGGTTATTGGTTATCGTTTAGTGGTTTAATGGGTTAGTGGTTTAGGGTTTAGCGGTTTGGGGTTTAACGGTTTAGTAATTAATGGTTTATGGGGAGTAACACCCCCCTTTAGGGGGGCAGGGGGGTTATGTTTTCGTCACTACTGCTTTTGAGGTGACATCCGGAATTTTTCCGAGTTGTCCGGAAAGCGAATTGATTTCGTTGATGTCGCCTTCGACGATGAGGGAGATGACGGCCACGGGGCGGTCGTGGAAGGGGAGGCCCTGGCGCGCCAAAACAATGCCCGAGTGACTGGAAATCACCTCGTTCACTTGCGCCGCCGACGCTCTGTCTGACAATAATACCGTAATGGTGCCTATTCGCTTTTCCATCAGAACTTCTTTAGGATCAGGTTATTACACTAAAAGATGCCACGCGGATATTGCGTATCCGAATGAGCGCGCAAAGGTATCATTTTTTGTGTATTTTTGCACCCCCAAAAAAATTTACTATTATTAGTTAAAAAAAGAGACATGCGAAAATTGACAAGATGCTGTATGATGGTGCTAATGGGCATAGTCGTGTCTCTTTCGGCGCAAAAATCGCTTTCAGATTACCAAGAATTGTACTCTGAGGCGGAAATTTTGGCCAACAGCGGAATTTATGATGTCGCGAAAAGCACCTATTACGATGCCCTTCATGCAGTGCCTTCGGGACGCAATGCCCGCGACGTGAAGACCAAAATCCGGCAGAAAATCCTGAAGGTGGAGTGCTACCAGCGGTTCTACCACTTGTTGGGCCAGGCGAACGAGCTGGAGCAGTTGCAGGATTTTGAGAGCACCCAGAAATACTTTGCGGATGCGCTGCTCTATGCAGAGGATGAACATCTTGATATTCTGTATCTTGACTCCTTGAAATCGCGTCTCCAGATGGTGCAGCAGACTGCCGAGCTTTGCAGTAATCTCTGTCGTATCGAGCTGCTCAACATGGAGGGTGAGTACGCCGAGGCCCGGAAGCTCTATTTCCAATGGGTGGAAAAGGCCGAAAGTTACGCCTACAAGTGGAAAAAGTACCAGTTTCCCGAAGCTTTTGTCCAGAAAGTGGATTCCATCGCCGGTTTTTTGGATGCGGAACGGAACAATTCGTTGGTTTACCGTTCGGTTTTCCCGGATGAGTATGTGGTGATGGACGACTATCTGTTCCAGCTTCTCAACACCACCGCCTGTCAGAACCCGCAGCCTATCGAGTCGGACATCACCTTTATGGTCTCGTTGGACACGAATGGGGTAGTGGAAATGTATGTTAATGGGAATCAGATAGATAACGCCTTCAATACGGCCTTGCTGCAGGATGTGAACCTGCGGATGTCGCAGCCCTATCGCTATGGTTTTTCCATCCCGGTGAAAGACGAGCTCAGCTACCATATCTCTTCCAACCGGACTTCGGTCTGGGTGCAGAAGACCAAAAAAGGCTATGTGGTGAAGGATCAGGCGCTGGACAAGCTGTACGCCAAGGAGTTCCGTTCCGAACTCGCCACCGCACCCGCCGGAAAGTACTTATTCCAAATCCACCAAAACGTGATCGACAACCACGCGCTTTCGACCGTCCGCCTGACGAACGCCAAGGGCGGGAAAGCGAAAAAATGGTTGAAGGCACGTTAGAGATGCAATGCATTGCGTCTCTACAATCACGGCGCGCCGCATCTTTTTCACTCCTTTATACAATATTTTTGTTACCATTTCGTTTTTTTGCGTCCTATAAAAAGGAACGTATTATTTTAATTTATAGCCTTATGAAGAAATTAATGTTATTCGTTTTTTGCGCCGTATTGTGCGTCGCGCTGACCTCCTGCGAAAAGGAGAAAGATAACGACGGGAAGTATAATCCCAAAAAGAAAATCCAGAAAGTTTACTATGACAGTTCTGGCGAGAAGGTACTTGATCAAGTATGGAACTGGGACGGAAAACTGCTCTCCAGCGTTGACTACTATTACAGAGGTAACGTTAATGCTTCAGATCAATATTTGTATGACAACAATAACCGTATCACAAAAATCATTTGCGATAACGAATATCTTGATTTTGCTTATGAAAATGATCGTATCAAAACCATCACCAGTTTTTGGGCTGATGAGTCGGAAGAATCATACGATATGTTTTATGAAAATAATAAACTGTCCAAAATTGAATGGAAGGCTTATTACATAGACAAAGGCATCCACGACAAAAAGCTTAACCCATTGGCAGGTTTAATTCCTCAAGGATGTGAAGTTTTTGAACAGGCAGTACGCAAAATGCATTCCCAACATAAGGGGGAAGAAAAGCTCATAATGGAACTGACGTGGGACGGCAAGAATGTCAGCCGTATTGTCGCCTACATTGAAGGAGCTCCAGAAGACATTACGGAAGCTTCATTCACATACGATAACAAAATCAATCCGCTGAAAGGCTGGCATACGTTATGGATGGACTATGTGATTGGTGTCTGGGACGACGAACCTTACACCTATTCCAGCTATGGGAATGTGCTTAGCGCTGACTATGTTTATAAAGATGAGGGTGAAGTGTATGACCAGTTTGTGACAAATTACACTTACGAATATGACGGGAAGTATCCTGTGAAAGTGACCGCCACGAATGATGGCGAACCGTATTTCACCCGCTATTACGAATACTAGTCGTTGGAGCGAACCGCAGGAATACGGTTCGCTCCTAATCTAAAAATTTGTACCTTTGCGCCCTTGTTTTGAAGAACGAAGAACATGTCGATTATAGTCAACAACGTCACCAAGGTTTTCGGGCAGCAATATGCCCTCAACAAAGTCAGTTTTGAAGCGAAAAAGGGCGAAATTGTCGGGTTTTTAGGGCCGAATGGCGCCGGCAAGACCACCATGATGAAGATTATCACCGGGCTGATCCCGCCCACGGAGGGCGATGTCACCGTCTGCGGTCTCGACATCTGGAAGGATTCCCAAAAACTGCATCAGATTGTCGGGTACCTCTCGGAGGCCAATCCGCTCTATTACGACATGTATGTGCGTGAGTTCTTGGAGTTTGTGGCCGGGGTTTTCAAGCTGAAGGATAAGAAGAAATGCGTGGATGAGGTGGTGGAACGTACGGGCCTCACCCCCGAACAGCATAAGAAGATTGGGGCTTTGTCGCGCGGCTACAAACAGCGTGTGGGCATCGCGCAAGCCTTGATTCATAACCCCGAAGTGCTGATTCTCGATGAGCCTACTACTGGTCTTGACCCGAACCAACTCATTGAAATTCGCGAACTTATCCGCTCCTACGGCAAAAACCGCACCGTGTTGCTCTCCACCCACATCATGCAGGAGGTGCAGGCCATGTGTGACCACGTGGTCATCATCAACAAGGGCGAGCTGGTGGCCGACACCCTGACCAAGGATCTCCACCTCCTCGCCGAAAAAGTCGGCCTCAAAACCGCCGCCGACCTCGACGCCCTCAGCATGGAACAACTCTTCCACCGGTTGACACAGGAATAACGACAACTCGGACAACTTGGACAACTTTTTTAACGATGTCACGATGAATCAACGAATTACCAAACCATATATTCGAAAAAACGGACAATTAGTGGAGGTGCCGTTTGAGGAGGCATTCCAATATATTGGCCAAAAATTACAAAAGTCGGAAACCAATGGTACATTGGTGATGACCTCCGGCAGCTATTCCAACGAAACCCTCTATTTGTTACAACGTTTTGCGCGTACCGTGTTGAACACCAATGCATTGGGGTCGTTTGACTACTATCGGCGCGGCACCGATTTTTTCGCCGACAAGAACGATATCCTGCCGTTTGCGGAGATGTTCCAGTCGGACAAAATTTATTGCATTTTCCCGAATGTTGTGGAAATTCCAGAAACGTTAAAGGCCGTTCACGAGATCCTCAACCGTTGCCCGGACACCCCGAAATATTGGTTCAACACCTCAGATACCCTGAACATTACCGACTATTACGCCTTCTTCCGAAGCGTCAATTTCTACCTGATCCAACACCATTTGGAGAAGGGCATCTATGTGGAGGTGTTGGGGAAAAATTACGGGACGTACAAAGAGGCGTTATTGGCGGATGATTACGATGCACTTTTGCAAAAGAATCATCTGCAAGACAGTGATATACAACGGTTTGTGGAAGACATCACGTCAATTCCCGCGCCGGCATTCATTGTTTGGGAGCGGTGGCTGACGGAAAAGGCCTACCACGAGTTGGAGAACCTCTGCATGTTGCTGGACATACAGTCAAAGCCCGCCTCCGGGTTTCTGACCATCAAGGGCGAGCTGAACAGCCAAGGGTTGTTCGACATGGGTATGTTCCCGCATATCGCGCCCGGCGGACATGCGATGAACGACGAGAGGCGGCGGAAGTTGGAGGCGGTACTGCAAACGCCGGTCTGCGCACAGCCCATTGACCTTCCCGACACCCTCGACCGCACCGCTTTCCGCAATGTGCTTTTGTGGAACGCCTTAAACGTGGAAATCCATCAAGATATTGTCAACCAGTTGGATAAGGCGGAGTTTACGGTTTTGCACTCCGCTTATATGCCCGACAATGCCAATCTTTACAGCGCGATTCTGCCCGCCAACCTTCCCGAAGAGCTTTCCGGCACCTACACGGACACGGCCAAGGTGCCGCACAATTTTGTGGCAGAAGCGGGAAATGTCTTGGAATACAACAATTTACAGCAGATAGCCAAGATAGCGGAATCGTTTGGATTCGCGTTTCCGAGCAGCAAGGATGAGGTTTTCTTAGAATACATCTCCTTTATGGAGGCCGGCTGCCATAGTAGTGAAAGGCATTTCTTCAAATAGACTTTGGACTTAAGACTTGGGACTTAAGACTTGTGACTATGGATTGTAGTCTCGTTAAAGTCTTAAGTCTTACGTCTAAAGTCTTTCGATGCTGTTTCAGGACACTTGCTTTTTTATTAAGTTGAATCGGTAATTGAAAAAAAGTGTATTTTTGCGGGCAAGTAAAACGGATTAGAAACCAAATTGGAAGTATCGGCAAAAAAACACAAATTGACATTGTAACATATTTACTATAAAGCGTTTTCGCTTTTCTTTTGATTATCCGAAATCTCGACAGTTTCCGATGTATCACAAAAAGAAAGACGAGAATGCCCACGAGTAATCGTGAGCTTTCTTTTATTTGTGATACAGGTAGTCGAGAACCTCGGATATGAATAAATTTAGTTCACGATTCTTTTTATGTTTGTGACTGAAAGTGAAAACGGTTTATAACAAACTGAAATTCAATATAGTACAAACATAAAAGAGTGTCAAATGAAAAAACTTTATTTCCTGTTCATTTTCTTATGGGGCATGACGGCAGTTTATGCACAAAGTGCCATTGTGCCTGTGGGTAGTGATGCCCAATCCAACTCAGGCAGTGTAAGTTACACTGTTGGGCAGATTGCGGTGCAGACTACTGCGAACAGCAACGGCTCCATCTCTGTAGCCGAGGGGGTTCAACAACCTTACGAAATCATGACTGTCGGGGTGGATGATTACCCACAAATTGCGCTCAATGCCGTGGTTTACCCGAACCCGACGGAAAACATCGCGCAGCTGCAACTCAACGGCTTTGAAATCCCTGCGAGTGGTCTCCGTGCCATCCTCTACGACGGCAACGGCAAACAATTACGGTTCGTCACCGTCACCGACGATCTCACTACCTTCCAGATTGGACAATACGCCACCGGAACCTATTATTTGGAACTGCGTGACGAGAGTCGCGTCTTGAAGACATTCAAACTGATACGTAAATAGAAATCTTTTGAAGAACATTGAATCATTCATTCACCAAATAATAATCCAACATGAAGAAATTTACAACTTTCATCGCCATTCTCCTGCTATGCGTGACGGCGCTCTTCGCGCAATCGCCGGAGAAGTTCAGCTACCAGGCCGTGGTTCGGAATGCGAACAATGCGCTGGTGACGAACACATCCGTAGGCATGCGTGTGAGCATCCTGCAAGGGAGTGCCACGGGCACCCCGGTCTATGTGGAGACGCACAACTCCACAACGAACGCCAACGGCCTGCTGACCGTGGAAATCGGTGGCGGCAATGCCCAACAAGGGGCCTTCGCCGCTATCAACTGGGAAAGCGGCCCGTATTTCCTGAAGACCGAAACGGACCCGAACGGGGGTACAAACTACAGTGTGACCAGCACGCAGCAACTGCTGAGCGTGCCGTATGCCCTTTATGCAAAAGAGGCGGCCAACAGCTTCAGCGGCGACTACAATGACCTGACCAACACCCCGACCATTCCTACGGTGCCGACAAATGTCAGCGCCTTCACCAACGACGCCGGCTATCTCACCGGCTATACCGAAACGGACCCGCAGTTCAATGCGTGGGACAAGGACTACAATGACTTGATTAACAAGCCCCAAATCCCGACCGTGCCGACAAACGTGAGTGCTTTCAACAACGATGTGCCCTACCTGACTTCCGAACAGCAGATTCTGAGTATCAGCAACGACACCATCTTCTTGACGGGCGGCAGCTTTGTGAAGTTGCCGGCTGCGGCTGTGGGTTTCAGCGGCGATTACAACGACCTGACCAACAAGCCCACCATTCCGACGGTACCTTCAAATGTTAGTGCCTTTACGAACGATGCGGGTTACCTCACCGGTTATACCGAGACCGATCCGCAGTTCAACGCCTGGAACAAGGACTACAACGACCTGATCAACACGCCGCAAATTCCGACCGTGCCCACCAACGTGAGTGCCTTTGTGAATGATGTCCCCTACCTGACCTCCTACACCGAGCAGCAGGTTTTGAGCATCAGCAACGACACCATCTTCCTCACAGGCGGCAGCTTTGTGAAATTGCCTGCAGCGGCCGTGGGGTTCAGCGGAGATTATAACGACCTGGTTAACGCACCGGAAATCCCGACTGTTCCCACCAATGTAAGCGCTTTCAACAACGATGCGGGCTATCTCACCGAATATACCGAAACAGACCCGCAGTTCAATGCGTGGGACAAAGACTACAACGATTTGATCAACACACCGGAAATCCCCACCGTGCCGGAAAATGTAAGTGCTTTCAACAACGATGCCGGATACATCACCAGTGAAGACATTCCGGAAATCCAATCGGTGCCGACGAATGTGAGCGCCTTCACCAACGACGCCAACTATATTACGGCGGAGGACATCCCGGAGCAGGTGAACGCCGACTGGGAGGCCACGGAAGGGGTGGCATACATTCTGAACAAGCCGGAAATTCCCGTGGTGCCGGAGAATGTGAGTACGTTCACCAACGATGCGGGCTACCTCACCAACGCCGACCTTCTGGCGGTCATCAACGCGCTGAACGCCCGCATTGACAGCCTACAGAACCAGTTGGACAACGGCGGCCAAGGTGGTGGCACCCCCTCTCAACACGATGACTACGAGAATGCCCAACTCCCGACGGTGGTGACGCTGGACACCAGTGATATCACACAAACCTCAGCGACCGTCTCCATGATGCTCATAGATGACGGTGGTGGTGTGATGCAATATATGGGTGTCTGCTATGATACAACAGCGACACCAACAACGGCAAATGCACATTTAGGTGATGCTGCTATCCTTTATAGAACTGCTTCATTCAATTTGTATGGTCTAATTCCGGGGAAAACGTATTATGCGCGAGCCTTTGCCACCAATAATAAAGGTACCGCATACGGAAATGCGGTTACTTTTACCACCCCGATAGCGGAACAAGAGTATGGCACCCCATGTCCCAGTGCCCCGACGGTGACGGATATTGACGGGAATGTTTACAATACGGTGCAGATTGGCGATCAGTGTTGGATGCGTGAGAACTTGCGTGTCACAAAAACCCCATCTGGATCGGAAATCAGGTTAGGCGTAGGACGAAACACGCCAGGTTCGCTGGCATTGGCTGAACTATTGGGTTATTTATACACTCCGGCAACCATCATGGATGGAGCTGCCTATAGCTATACAGTACCAAGCGGAGTGCAGGGCATTTGTCCTGACGGATGGCACTTGCCGAGTAGAATGGAATGGGAGAATTTGTTTGATTATGTTAGAAGTCAATCAGATTGGCTGTGTGACGGACACATTGCAAAAGCTTTGGCGGCTGCCACCATGTGGACTAGTAGTACCAATGCTTGCGCCATAGGTAATGATCTTATGAGCAACAACAAGAGTGGTTTCTCTCTATTGCCGGCGAGCAACAATACTACAAGCCAATATTTGGCAACGAGCAGTCAATATATTGTTTCCACTATGGACCTGAAAACGATGGTTTTGGCTACGTTTATTGCTCTAATAGTTCAAATGAGATGGGTTTGAGTGGCGGCACTAGTTATGCCATGGTTCGCTGTTTACGCGACCCCGAAATTCCACCGGTAGTGATACTCAATAGTGTTGCGAAACAGTCAGAAAACTCAATTAAAGTCACCTCTGAGGTTGCATACGGGGGGGCCGGCCTTTCCGCACGTGGTGTCTGTTGGGGTACGGAGGAAAATCCCACGGTGGAAAGTTCCCATACTACACAGAGTGGGGAAGTGGGTGCTTTTGAAAGTGAAATTTCGGGATTGGCAATCGGCACTCTCTACTACATCCGCTCATACGCAACTAACAATTATGGCACTGCTTATTCGGAGCAGCAAACCTATTTCGTGTCCCCAGGTGATAATCTGCCTTGTCAAAATGCTCCAACAGTAACCGATATTGACAACAACACCTACAACACCGTGCAAATCGGACAGCAATGCTGGATGAAGGAGAATCTGCGTACCACACGATATGCGGATGGGTCTGACATCACATTTACATCCGGTGGTAGTTATAGCACTAGCAAAGCCTACAGATATTATCCGAATGGTGACTCTTCGAATGTTTCCATTTTTGGTTATTTGTACAATTGGAAAGCCGTAATGGGTAATTCTTCGTCAAGTGATTTGAATCCTTCTGGAGTTCAGGGAATTTGTCCTGTTGGTTGGCATGTGCCAAGCGATGCGGAATGGACAGAATTGACTGACTATGTGAGTAGTCAGAGTGAATATGTTTGCGGTAATAGCTCAAGTAATATTGCGAAAGCCTTGTCTGCAACTTTTGGTTGGCTTACTGATGAGACTTCTTGTGCTGTCGGTAATGATACGGATGCCAATAATGCTACGGGATTCTCTGCTTGTCCTGCAGGTTATTATTCTAATTATTATACCCAACGCTTTAACCAATATGCTGATTTTTGGAGTTCTACACAAACTGGGTATGAGAGTGCATGGTACCGTGATTTGGATTATCGGTATCCAGATGTGAGTCGTTATTCAAGGAACATAGTTGTTGGTCATTCTGTTCGTTGCCTCCGTGACGGCGGCCCTGCCGGTGAAACGACATTGCCCTCCATCAATACGACTTCTGCTAAAGATGTCAAACACACTTCCGCCACCTTAACCGGCCTTCTGTCCAATCCTGAAAATGCTTCTGTTTCAGTTGGATTTGAGTGGAAGAGTTCCAACGACACCAGTTATAGTTCAGTTAGTGTAGGAAATGTTTCAACTGGTGGTGAAGTGAGTTATTTGCTGACAGGATTGACGGACAATACAGACTACATCTACCGTGCCTTTGTGACGGCTTCGGGTACTACCCTCTATGGGTCGGAGATGGCGTTCCACACCTTAACGGCTTGCCCGAGCGGCACCACTGTAAGTGACATTGACAATAACACCTACAGCACCCTGTTGATTGGCAACCAATGTTGGATGGCTGAGAACCTGAGAACCACCCGTTATGCGGATGGAACGGCGATAGCTCCAGGCAACAGTAATTCAAGTAGCAGTGTTGCTTACTATTACGTGCCTGACGCTCCTGCCTCGTATGGATATCTTTATAATTGGAAAGCGGTGATGCACAATTCTGCCAGCAGTCAGGCCAACCCAAGTGGTGTGCAGGGTATCTGTCCTATGGGTTGGCACGTACCGAGCGATGCTGAATGGCAAGAGTTAACAAACTATGTTGGCAGCCAGAGCCAATATTTGTGCAACGACAATACATATTACATCGCCAAGTCTTTAGCGGCCGTCACAGGATGGAACACAAGCAATGAAACTTGTGTTGTGGGCAACAATCCAGAGGCCAACAACGCCACGGGTTTCAATGCTTTGCCCGCAGGCTACTTCACCAGCTATCTTAGCGGCGTTGGGATAAGTGCCTATTTTTGGAGTGCTACAGAATCTAGCAGCACATATGCCCGGTATCGTATGCTAGGGTTCGAAGGTAATATTGTGGGTGAAAGTGACAATTATTACTATCACGTCAAGTCTGAAGGATATTCAGTCCGCTGTATTCACAATGGAGACGAAGACAGTGTGGCTGTAACCCCAACCATTCAGACTCTTGGTGCTTCGAATTCTTCTTATTCTGTCACCTTAAATGGCATTCTTTCAAATCCGGATAATAGCGAGGTGACTTCAGTTGGGTTTGAGTGGAAAATGGATGGAGCAACCGATTATACTACCGTGACTGTTGAAGGGATTACCAACGGTATAGTAAGTCATACGCTTGACGGGTTGACAGCTGGTACAAAATACAGTTTCCGTATATTTATGACGATAGTAGGCGACACTGTTTATGGCGACGAATTGATATTCGGAACATCATTTGAACCATGCCCAGGAAACTCCACGGTCACGGATATTGATAACAACACGTACAATACGATTCAGATTGGCAATCATTGCTGGATGAAAGAAAATCTTCGCACGACCCGTTTTGCCGATGGAACATCTATTGCATTGGCTAATCTTTACACCGATTCAGAGACGGAGGCTTTCCGTTACAATCCGAACAACGATGCATCTACTGTTCCCTATTTTGGTTACCTCTATAACTGGAGTGCCGTGATGTACGGTACAACCTCTCTTGTAACGTCGGAAGTTGTACAAGGTGTCTGTCCCACGGGCTGGCATGTGCCGAGTTCTACAGAGTGGACGCAAATGGTGAACTATGTGAACAGCCAAAGCCAGTTTAGATGCGGTGGAGCCTCAGGCCAAATCACTCGATCATTATCATCTGCAGAAGGGTGGCAATCATCGGTACTGGAGAGCATGTGTAGTAGTCAAACTCCGACGGTTGGTTTTGACGCACTTGCCGCAGGCTTATATAGCTTTGGATTCGATGGTTACGGTAACGCGACTTATTTTTGGACGAAGAACTATAGTGCTCCTGTGCAAAAAGCTATAGCACGCGGTTGGAGCAACGGTGCAACAGTAGAAAATATTCAGTTATATACAGATGTTGGCGCATCTGTTCGCTGTATTTTGGATACTGTGTATCTCCCAACAGTAACAACCGCCTCTGTGACTCAAGTTTCAACAAACACTGTAGTAAGCGGAGGTGATGTTCCTTATAACGGAGGAGGAAATGTCACTAAAGGTGTCTGTTGGGGTACCTCTCCGAATCCTGACATCAACGGCGAACATACGGACAATGGAAGTGGTTATGGTCCTTTTACTTGCGGAATTTCCGGGCTTACAGTTGGAATGACCTATTATTTCCGTGCATACGCGACGATGGCTGAAGGAACTATATACGGGAACGAGATTGTGTTCACAATGTTAGAAACACCAACCGTTTTGGATAGCGTACCACAATCTTGCCCAGCGGCCCCTAGTTATTGACTACGACGGCAACGTTTACAACACGGTTCAAATTGGCGACCAATGTTGGATGAAAGAGAACTTACGGGTGAAACATTATGCTGATGGTACAGCATTGTCGCTTGGCAATGACACCTCATCAATGTACGCTTATTATTACTATGCGAATGGCGATGCCAATAACACATCCGTTTATGGGCTGCAATACAACTGGAAAGCTGCTATGGGGAATCTGCAAGCAGCACTGCAAATCCCTCCGGAGTACAGGGTATCTGCCCTGCGGGGTGGCATCTTCCGAGTAACGCGGAGTGGAATGTGTTAAGAGGCTATGTGAGCAGTGCAGAATTCGTCTGCGACGGTGTAGATGAGAATGCTGTAGGCAAGTCTGTCGCCAGCACCCAAGGTTGGAACATTTCAGACACGCTGTGTGATATAGGCTACCAACCTGAAAACAACAACTTGACAGGCTTTTCAGCCTATCCAGCAGGCGAAACATGGTTTAGCACTACTAACGGAAATCATTACAGCAATCCTTTGTATTTTGGCGAAAGAAGCTATTTTTGGTCGTCCACGTTACAAGATGCTACTTATGTTTATTCACGTTCGCTGTACCACGACACCCCTTACTTCTATTGGTCTGGTTTCAATAGAACAGGCGGCATATCAGTTCGCTGCCTCCGAGGAGAAGCTGGCGGCAGTGAAACTTCCGCTACACTGCCCACTGTCACCACTGCAACAGTGAGTGATATTACGGAAACAACGGCCACTTGCGGCGGTAATGTGACCAATAACGGTGGCGCAACTGTCACCGCCCGTGGTGTGTGTTGGAGCACTTCCCAAAATCCGACATTAAGTGATAGCTACACCACCGATGGCAACGACACGGGTGCTTTCAACAGCAACATCACTGGTTTGACAGCAAATACCACCTACTATGTTCGCGCTTACGCCACTAACAGTGTAGGTACGGCTTACGGTTCAGAACAGAGTTTCACAACAAACATGCAATCTTCTGAATGAGAATTTTGACAACGGTGCTATTCCAACAGGTTGGACAACTCTTGACAGTGATGGAGATGGGCATTTCTGGAGTCATAATTCGTCTACCGGTCTAAGTTCTTCTTTAGGACATGATGGAAGCAGCGGTTTTATGACATCGGCATCCTATATAAATAACAACATAGGTGCTCTCACACCAGACAACTGGCTTATTACCCCTGCTGTTACGCTAACTAATAATGATACCTTATCTTTTTGGGTGGCTTCAGTGGATAGTTATCCACAGGAACACTATGGAGTATATGTAACTACCAGCAACGACTATATGAATGCAGATAACTATTCTCTTTTGTTTGAGGAAACCCTTACTCAAGGTGCATGGCAACAGAAAATAGTCCCGCTGCAGGATTATGCCGGACAAACCGTACATATCGCATTCCGACACTTTAATTGTAGTGATTGGTTCTATCTCGAAATTGATGACGTGACCATTCAGTATAATTGTTCTACGAATGGACAGTAGTCTTTGTTTTGATAGTATGAATACACGGGGAGTCCGAAAAGGACTCCCCTATTTTGGTTCGCCCGACATAGGCAATATAAAATAACAAACAATGTGTAATAGTTTTCGTATAGGATTAGCGTTTTGCTGTGTGATGTGCATAATGTCGTTGCTGAACGCGCAAAACGGCTCCAATGTCAATGCCACACAGGAGGTAACAACGGAACGGAAAAAGATGCCCTACAGTACGCTCTTTACCGTAAACGTTGCCTACAGCCCCATGCCGCAATGGTCTTACGGATTTAAATTTGGAGGGGTGAAGCGTGTGGGATGGTTTGTCAATCTGATGAGCAACTTCAATCTCGCAGGTTATGGAATGCCGTTTTTTGACGAAGAGGAGTACCGCCTGACCGGCGCCACAAACACCATCCGCCTTTCGGCACAGGCAGGCTTGATAATCAGACCTTGTCCTCCTTTTTCACTATTGTTGGGGGCGGGCTATGGCTACCGAGCCCTCACGTATGAAGTGATTGCCCCCGGTGCCGATGGGCATTCTCAAAATCACTATTGGTGCACCTACCCCGAACGGACGTATAGTGGATGTTTCCTTCGGCTTTCTGTTCAACATCATGGGATTTGCCCTCACCACCGAAGCAGTGACCACCAACTTCAAAACCATCGAGGCCAGAGTAGGCATGGGAATATGCCTGCCGTATGGCAAACAGAAAAAACAAACCGCAAAAACATCGGAATAATGGAAAAGAGGAATTTTATTCAAGTGATATTGGCCGTGCTGTTCTGCTTTTTGACAGTAACCTGCGAGAAAGACCCAGTGGCGCAAGAAGGGACATACGTATATGTGAACGGACAGCTTGTACATCAGCCGACAGTTACCACAAACGAAATAAGCGATGTGACACCCTCAACTGCCTCATGTGGAGGCAATGTTACAAATGATGGGGGCTCAAAAGTTATCGCGCGGGGAGTGTGTTGGAGCAAATCTCAGAACCCGATTGTGGGTGACAGCTGTACGAAGGACGGTGGCGATACGGGCGACTTCACCAGCAGCATTACGGGATTGTCGGCCAACACTACGTATTACGTGCGGGCATACGCGACGAATGCGGCAGGCACGGCATACGGGGCTCTACAATCATTC
>CAJOKR010000030.1 GCA_905235135.1 uncultured Bacteroidales bacterium | reverse complement strand
AGTGATGCGTTTCTGCCAGTCCTTCATGACTGAGCTGCAGAAATACATCGGACCCGACACCGACGTTCCCGCTGGTGACATCGGCGTTGGCGGTCGTGAGATCGGCTTCATGTATGGCCAATACAAGAGACTCCGTGGCGAACACGTTGGCGTGCTCACCGGCAAGGGTCTTGAGTGGGGCGGCTCTCTGATTCGTCCTGAGGCTACCGGTTTCGGCGCTGTCTATTTCTTGGAAGGCATGTTGGCTGCCAAGAAGGACACCCTGAAGGGCAAACGCTGCATCATCTCCGGTTTCGGTAATGTGGCTTGGGGTACCGCTCTCAAACTCGCTGAGCTGGGCGCTAACCTGGTCGCTATTTCCGGTCCTGATGGCTACATCCTCGATGAGGAAGGCATCAGCACTCCTGAGAAGATCGCTTACATGGACGCTCTGAATGCTACCCGTAACAACGTGGTCGCTCCGTTCGCAGAGAAGTTCGCTTCCGCTAAGTTCTTCCCCGGCAAGAAAGTTTGGGAAGTTCCTTGCGAAATCGCTATGACCTGCGCTATCCAGAACGAGCTCAATGGCGACGACGCTAAGAAGCTGATCGCCAACGGCGTGAAATACGTCGTCGAGGTCTCCAACATGGGTTGCACGGCTGACGCTGTTGCCGAGCTGCAAAAGGCTGGTATCTCCTTCGCTCCTGGTAAAGCCGCTAACGCTGGTGGTGTTGCTACTTCTGGTCTCGAAATGACCCAGAACGCCGCTCACCTGGGCTGGACCGCTGCCGAGGTCGATGCTAAACTGCATGGCATCATGAACAGCATTCACGACAACTGCGTGAAGTATGGTACCGAGGCCAATGGTTACATCAACTATGTGAAGGGCGCTAACATCGCCGGCTTCATCAAAGTTGCTGACGCCATGATCGCCCAAGGCATCGCTTACTAATCGTAAGTTTGTTTGCAAGAAAAAAAGCACCCTCTTTTTTTGTATCTTTGCCGCAAAATTTCTACTATGGCAGAAAACGCTACAGAGCCGGTGAAGATGCCCGGCAAATACGAGCTCATTGCAGACCTCGCGAAATTTTTCCCGACGGAGAGCGCCTCCACGGTCGTGGCTACGGGTGACGATGCGACGGTAGTGGAACCCGATGGTAACCAGATGGTTACCGCCGCCAAGGTCTTCGTGGAGAACGTCCATTTCGACCTGACTTACTTCCCGCTGCGGCACCTCGGCTACAAACTTGCCACGGTTGCATTTTCCGACGTGTTAGCGATGAACGCCGTGCCGTCGCAGCTGATGGTGAATATCGCCGTTTCCGACCGCTTCGACCTCAAGATGGTCAATGAGATTTTGAGTGGGGTAGGTTCCTGTTGCGAAACCGTGCATGCGGACCTCGCGGGTCTCGACCTCACGACTTCGCCACGCGAGCTGGTGATTTCGATGACCGCGATAGGAGAGTGCGCCCCCGCGCAACTCTGCACACGCAAGGGCGCGGCCGAGAACGAACTCATCTGCGTCTCTGGCGATTTTGCGGCGGCCTACACGGGCTTGCTGCTCCTCGAACGGGAGAAGAAGGTATTCGAGAAGAACCCCGGTGCCCAACCTGACTTTACGGGCATGGACTACTTGCTGCGTCGCCAGCTCAAGCCTGAACCGCGCATCGACATCATCGAAAGCCTGCGCCGCGAGGAGATCCTGCCCACCGCGATGGCCAACGTCAGCGAAGGGCTTGCCACCGCCGCAATGCAAATCTGCAAGGCATCGCACAAAGGCTGCGTCCTCTTTGAAGAAAAACTTCCGATGACCGAGCTGACCTTCACGACACTCAAGGATTTGGATATCGTCCACACCGTAGCCGCTCTCAACGGCGGCGACGACTACGAGCTGATGTTCACCATCAAACAAGCCGACTTCGAGAAGATCAAAAAGGTGGACAACGTCTCCATCATTGGCTACATCAAAGAGGAGTCCGCCGGCTACCAGCTCATCACCGGCGACAACGTGCAGGTACCGCTGCGGGCACAAGGGTTTAATTAGTTAGAAGTTGTGACGAAGGAGTCCCAATATATTGAAACATATTTCCTTGAACAGCCTCGAAGAGGCAAAACGCACGAAGTGCAGATAACCCCACACAAGCGAAGCGCAGTGTGGGGCGGATGGAATAACGAATGAATTAACGAGATAATGAATAGCAAACGACAATTCCAGATCGGTAACGTGACCATCGGCGGGGATGCCCCCGTGGTGGTGCAGTCGATGACCAACACCGACACGGCGAATGTGACCGCAACCGTGGCGCAGTGCAAACGGATGATCGATTCCGGCGCACAGATGGTACGCCTCACCGTGCCGTCGCTCCACGAGGTGGAACCGCTCAAGGCCATACAAAAGCAGTTGAAATCAGACGGTTACGGAAATATTCCGCTCATTGCCGACGTACATTTCAACCCCAAAGTGGCGGAGGCCGTGGCCACGTTTATGGACAAAGTTCGTGTGAACCCCGGTAATTTCACTGACAAGCGCAATTTTTCGCAGTTGGACCTCTCCGACAGCGAATATGCCGCGCAAGTCGAGCGTATGGCGTTGAGGGCCAAGCCGTTGTTCGAAATTTGCAAGCAGCACGGCACGGCAGTGCGCCTGGGCATCAACCATGGTTCGTTGTGCGACCGCATTGTCAGCCGTTACGGAAACACGCCCGAGGCGATGGTGCAATCGGCACTCGAATGGCTGGAGATTTGTGAGCAGTACGATTTCCATAAAGTGGTGATTTCCATGAAGTCCAGCAATGTGCTGACCATGATGACCGCTACCAAATTGCTGAACGATAGTATGTTGAAACGCGGTGTGTCCTATCCGTTGCACCTTGGGGTGACTGAGGCGGGCAATGATCGCGAGGGTAGGGTGAAGTCGGCGGCGGGCATCGGCGCATTGCTGCTGATGGGTGTTGGCGACACCATCCGCGTCTCCCTTACCGAACCGCCCGAGAATGAGAGTCCGTTCGGTCGAATGCTTGTTCAATCAATTGAGAATCTGAATGTTGATAATCTGAACATTCAGGATGGAACCTTAATCTTTGAAGATGATTCTGAAGATGAGGAACGCTGGTACTGTCGGACAGCTGCGGCCACTGGTTACGCTCATTTCCAGCACGGCTTGAAAAACATCCAACTGTGTAATCCGCATTTCTCGGCATCGAAAATCGCTGATTACGAATCGCTTATCATGCAGGCTTGCCGAATCAAAATCCTCAATACGGAGTTTGTGGCGTGTCCCTCTTGCGGGCGTACGCAATACGACATCCAGTCAGTGTTTTCTGCTGTGAAACAGCGTTTTGCCGGCTATCCCGGCCTCAAAATCGGTGTCATGGGCTGCATCGTGAACGGTCCCGGAGAAATGGCCGACGCCGATTACGGCCTCGTGGGTGCCTCCAACGGCCTCGTCTGCGTGTATGAGGGCAAGAAGCGGGTGTCAGAGCCGATGCTGCCGGAAAAGGCAATGGATGTGCTGGAACAACTGATAATGAACAATGTACAATGAACAATGTACAAAAAACTACTTCCTTAAGCAGCCTCGGAGAGGCAAGACGCACGAAGTGCAATTAACCCCACATAAGGCGTAAGCCGTAATGTGGGGCAGTCAAAAGTCAAAAGTCAAAGTCAATGTATATATTAGGCATAGAATCCTCTTGTGACGACACCTCGGCGGCAGTAATCCGAGACAACGTCATTTTGTCGAACGTGATTGCGGGACAGAAAGTCCATGCGGAGTACGGCGGGGTGGTGCCGGAACTGGCCTCGCGGGCGCATCAGCAGAACATCATCCCCGTGGTCGATACAGCGCTGAAACGCGCCGGCATCGACAAAAGCGAGCTTGCAGCCATCGCATTCACCAACGGTCCCGGACTGTTGGGGTCGCTGCTCGTGGGCAACTCCTTCGCCAAGTCGATGGCCTTCACGTTAGGCATCCCGCTCGTGCAGGTCAACCATCTGCAGGCGCACGTGCTCGCGCACTTCCTCGACAAGCCCGGCGAGACCAAACCGAAGCCGCAGTTCCCGTTCCTCTGTCTCACCGTCTCCGGTGGCCACACGCTGCTGCTGAAGGTCAACGACTACTTCGACATGGAGCGGCTCGGCGGCACTATCGATGACGCGGCGGGTGAAGCCTTCGACAAGGCGGCCAAAATCCTTGGGCTGCCGTACCCCGGCGGTCCCGTCATCGACAAATACGCCAAAGAAGGCAACCCAGAGCGGTTCCAGTTCTCCATCGCGCACCTGCCCGGCCTCGACTACAGCTTCAGCGGTCTCAAGACCTCGTTCCTCTACTTCGTCCGCGACAATCTCAAGGAGAATCCGAATTTCATCGAGGAGAATATCCACGATTTGGCGGCTTCGATGCAGAAAGCCATCGTCAAGTCGCTGACCGACAAGGTGAAGAAGGCTTTCAAGGAGTGCGACTGCAAGGATTTGGTGCTGGCCGGCGGTGTTTCGGCGAACAGTGGGTTGCGTGAAGCAATGACCGATCTGGCCCGTCGCTATCACCGCAACATTTTCCTCCCACCGTTGGATCTCACCACCGACAATGCCGCGATGGTGGCCGTCTGCGGGTATTTCAAATACCAGAAGGGTGAGTTCGTGGGGTACGATGTGGCTCCCTACAGTTCGTAGAATGTTATGACGAATCGTAGAGACGCAAAATTTTGCGTCTCTACACCGTGGAGGAGCCTTTTCAGTAGAGGCTCCTTCTCGTTTGTTTTTTTTGTATCTTTGCGGGTTCATTTTGAGATTAAAAATCACATAATATGAAGAAGATTACTCTTTTAGGATTGATAATCCTTATGGCCGCCGCGCAGGTTTTCGCGCAGCGCGTCACGGAAAGCCAGGCCACGCAGGTGTGTCAGCGGTTTCTGCTGGATAGAAACCGTGCGGAAGCCGCTTCGAGTCTGAAGTTGGCGGAGGTTTACACCCAGGAGGACGGCGAAACGGCCCTATACCGCTTCCAGCTGCCCGATGTGGGTTTTGTGGTGGTGTCGGCTTCGATGACCACCCCGCCGGTGCTGGCCTACGGTTTCGAACACGATTTCGAGATGATTCCGCCGGTGCGCGACCTTTTCCACCTTTACAAGGGGGAGATTGCTTACGCCGAGGAACAGCAGTGGCAGGCCAAGCCCAAGGCTGCCGCCGCGTGGGAACGCTATCTTGCCGATGAGTTCGTCCCGCAAGCTCCCAAAGGCACTTCCGGCGGTCCGCTTCTGACCACCACGTGGGACCAATGCAAGTATTACAATACCTACTGTCCTTGGGATGCGGCATCGGGTCCTTATTACGACTACCGCGTGCCGAATGGCTGTGTCGCCCTCGCCTGTTCGCAAATCCTTAACTATCACCGCTTTCCAGACCATGGTGTCGGAGCCTCCTCCTACATCCCGCAGGGCTATCCCCGCCAGACTGTCCGCTTCTACGAGCATATCTACCATTACGATGCCATGACCAACCATCCGACTTTCTACACCAACGAAATCGCCAAACTGGCTTATCATTACGGTGTGGCTATCCAAATGAACTACACGCCCGATGGCTCTGGTGCCAATACTGCGGTCGCGAAGGAGAAACTCTACAGTATCTTCAAGTACGACCCGACTTTAACATCTTATTACAGAGATAGTTATCTTGATACATTCCTAACGGAGTTCTTCGATGTACTGAAAGGGGAAATCGACCACAAACGTCCTGTTTATTATTCCGGTTGTACGGAAACCTTCAGCTCGTGCCACGCTTACGTGCTGGACGGTTATGACGAGGATGACCGCTTCTCCCTGAACTACGGTTGGGGTGGCTCTTCGAACGGTTACTACGCTATCGACAACTTCGTGGCTGGATCAATGCATTTCGACTATGGTTCCGAGACGGTGGTGAACATCCGTCCGTCGCTGGATGTTGAGACTTCCTATTGTAGCGGTCACCAACGTAACACGGCGAGTATCGGCTATGTGGCGGACGGCTCGCAAACTGTGCGTCCCTATCAGGCTAACCCCGACTGCTCATGGATGGTGGCTGCCCCGGGTGCCAGCGCTTACCAGTTCTCCTTCGATCGCCTTGACCTCAACGAGGGTGACTACGTGACCATCTACAACGGCCCGACTACGGAAAGCGGCGTCAAGGTTTCGCTTACGGGCTCTCAGAAACCCACCCAGAACTTCTCGGTCGTCGCCGACAGCGTGCTCATCACTTTCACCGGCAACAGCAACAACACCGAACATTACGGCTTTCTGATTTCCTATTCGTCCACGCTGCCGCCGCGCACCTGTGAGGATGTCACCAATATGCCTAATGTGTGGAATGCTGTCCTCTCCGACGGTTCACAGGACGGCGAGAAATACTTGCCGCAGACCACATGCTCCTGGAATATCACCCACAACTTCATCTCCGGCTATGCATTTGCCTTTCCGAAGTTTAATCTTGGCTACGGCGATTTCGTGGATGTCTATAATACCACCACAAATCCGGCCACACTCTACAAAAGATTCGACAGCTATGATCCGCCGTCTGGCGTTTACAATGTCAACTTCAAGAAGATGCGTGTGCATTTTGTCAGCGACAACTGGGATCAGGGCGAAGGCTTCGAGATGCAGTACTATGCGTTGGTTTCGGTGGAGGACTACAACGGTCTGGAGGATTTGACCGTCTATCCGAATCCTGCGACTGACCAGGTGACCATCGACTTCTCGCTGCAAGAGTCTGGCAACGTGAATGTGCGCCTGCTGGATATGGCTGGCAAGACGTTGCGACAGGGCATCTATGGCGGCGAGTCGGGTGCCAACCGCATTAACTTCGGACTTGGGAATGTCGCTAAGGGCTTCTACCTCTTGGAGATTAGCAATGACAACGGTAAGTCGGTGCGAAAACTGACCGTCCAATAAGCCGAATATCAACAAGATGGGGAAACGTGTGCTGATGGCAATGAGCGGCGGCATCGACAGCGGTGTGTCTGCGATGCTGCTTCGGGAGCAAGGGTACGACCTTACGGGCGTCACCTTCCGGACGTTCGACTCCATCACCGAGAGCTGTATGGCTCGCGAGCGGGGCTGCTGCTCCGTGGATGCCATCTTCGAGGCGAAGCACCTGGCCGAGCAGCTCGGTTTTGAACATCATATCCTGGATGTCCGTGACCTTTTCCGAAGGACGGTCATCCAGGATTTTATTGACCAATACATGCAATGCCGGACACCCAATCCGTGCGTGCTCTGCAATCCTATCATCAAGTGGGGTAGGGTGTTGGAGATGGCCGACGAGCTTGGGTGCGACTATATCGCCACCGGTCACTACGCCCGCATCGCAAATGTCGGCGACCGCTATTATCTCCAAAAAGGTGTTGATACCCAGAAAGATCAGACCTATTTCTTGTGGAAGCTGACTTCCGAGCAACTCAGCCGGACGCTCTTCCCGTTGGGGGAGCTCACCAAGCCAGAGGTGCGCCGCATTGCCGCCGACCACGGGTTTGTGAAGCTGTCGCAGAAGAAGGAGAGTGAGGAGATTTGCTTTGTGACCGATGACGACTACCGTCATTTCCTGCACGACGAAGTGCCTGATTTGGCGGAACGTATGCCCGCAGGCGAGTTTGTGACTACCGCAGGTAAGGTGGTTGGAAATCACAGCGGACTGTACAACTACACCGTCGGGCAGCGCAAGGGTTTGGGTATCGCGTTGGGCGAGCCCGCGTATGTGGTGGCCTTGCAGCCTGATACCAACCGTGTGGTGTTGGGAAAGAGGGAGAATTTGCAGCATACCCGCTGCATAGTTTCCGATCTGAATTTGACAAAATGTCCTGATTTTGAGGATGGTATGGAGGTGACTTGTCGTTCGCGCTATCGCAGTGCCGGCACGCCTTCTCGTCTGTATCATCTTGAAAATGGTAAAGTCGAAGTCGTCTTTCAGGAACCTGTTTTCGCCGTCACGCCTGGACAGAGCGCCGTATTCTATGACGGCGACGACTTGGTGGGCGGTGGTATTATTGAATCATAATCCGCAACTATGGCCGAATCTCCGCTTTCCCTCAACGCTTTGGAATATACCTTCCGGCATCTGCTGAAGGTCGCCTTCCCGCATCTGGAAAGCGAGCCTTTCCGTGTTGAAAAAGGAAATGGTAATATCAAGGTGTTTTTGAAAGATGTCAGACTCGTCATACATACGATAGACCGGAAAAAAACTGGTTCGTTACTTGCCGGTCGGAGGTTTCTATCCTTGAGAGTGTACAATGTCAAGAAGACGCTGAAAATTCCCTTGCTTTTTGATGGTTGCAAGTATGCGGTCTGCTCGGATGCAGAGAACTCTATCTATATTCCCTTTGACATTATTACGATCTCTTTCTTGTTGCTCTCGCGTTACGAGGAGTATCTTGCCGAGGGGCGCGATGAGCATGGACGGTTTCAATACAAGGGAAGTTTGGTCGAAAAATACAAATTGATTGAGATTCCATTAGTGGATGAATACGCTATGCTGTTGCGCAGGTGGTTGTGTCTCTATTTCCCGGACAGTTTCCAGGCTATTTCGCGCCCGCAACGCATCGTGCCCACGCACGACATCGACATTTTGCGCCGTTTCACCAGTCGTTGGCAGGCTCTGAAATCCATTTTTGGCCGCGACCTGTTGATTAACAGAAGTTTGTCGATGGTTAAGGAATCCATGGAGTGGTATAGAGATTGGAAAAATAGTTCCTTCATGGATCCATACGTAGATGCGATTTTGGAGTTTCTGGATTGGGAAATGGATTGGAATTTGCATCCGTTTTTCTTTTTTAAAGCAACAGACGAGGATCATCCGGATGCCACGTATGATTGGCAAGACCCTATTCTTCAGAAAATCATCAGGGTTGTCATGTCCCGTGGCGGTCAGATTGGACTTCACGGAAGCTATCCTTCGGCAGAAGATGTCCAATGTCTGCAAAAAGAGAAACAGAATCTCAGCAAGTTGTGTGGTAAGGCGGTAAGTATCTCCCGCCAGCACTATCTCCGTACCTTTTTCGCGGATGATCCCAACTCATTAGATTTGTGGCGGCAGGTGGGTATCACCGACGACTACACCCTCGGTTTCGCCGAGCGTTGCGGCTTCCGTTGCGGCACCTGCCACCCCTATCCGCTCTACGACGTGCGCAACGACTGTGTGACGAACATCATCGAGCACCCGCTCATCGTCATGGACGGCACCCTCTTCGACTATATGAAACTCCCCGTGGAGAAAGCCAAAAAGTTGGCGATGAAGCTGAAAAAACGCTGCTTCGACGTGGAAGGCGACTTCGTCATCCTCTGGCACAACCACGCCACTACACGGGAGTTCAAACCCTATTATGAGGGGGTGTATTTGCCGGTAGTTAGTAGTTAAACTGATGTATGTGATAACCCCCAATATATTAAAAAATATTCCTTAAGCAGCCCATTCCCCTCCTCTGGAGGGGTGCCCGGAGGGCGGGGTGGTATGGCAAAACGCACGGAGTGCTAATAACCCCACTCAAGGCGTGAGACGCAGTGTGGGGCGATGGAAACTGGAAGATGAATATAGCGATAATGAGAATAATACACATATCAAACGAGAACGATAAAGCGCGTGTCGAACGTGTGACACGTTACATGCCAGACACATTCGAACACCAGTACGTCACCTCCACGGAGGCGTTTCCGGTGGATGCGGACCTCATCCATGCCCACGGATGGTTCGGGTGCGGACAGGCGGCGTATGCGCAGGCGAACGCAAAACGGATCCCCTACGTTGTGGAGGTACTGCAATCGGATATACAACAATACCACAAGCATCTGATATTCAACAGGAAAAGTTACGAGCAGCAGCTTATGGAGGCGGCACGGGTGGTCTTCACCACGCCGTCGCAGGAGAATTTCTTCGCAAAGCACCTTCCCTCCAAGGTCGCGGACACCGTTTTCGCGAAATCGACGCTGCTGTATGAGCCGTTGGATACGTTCTGGTTTGATAACCTGCACATCCATCCGCCTACAGCTTTGGTACACATCAAGTTGCTGTATGTCGGTGCATTGACAGGCGACAGCAGGATTGAGGAGCTCCTGCACGCTATGCGCAAGCTGCATAGGCATAATTACGAAGTCTCCTTGACCGTTGTGGAGGATAAGGTGATGGAAGGCAGCTACCAGCAGAAAGTGCTGCGCGAGGCAGGAAAGGACGACCATCTTCGTGTCCTCCCTGTCGGCAGTGATGAGGAACTGTTGGAAGTTTACCGCCATCACGACATCTTATGGCAGCCGGAGGCAGAGTCCCTGCAGCGCTATGCCGAGGCCCTGACGCAAGGTTTGCCGGTGCTTTACGCGCACGACAGCATCGCTGACGGCATCTTCAAGGAAGGTCAGGCGGGCTATGCCTTGAATGCCTCCAGTTCGGACGAAATCGCCCGCACTATCCTGAATGTCAGCAACTTTTTCGGAACTATCGAGCAGCAGATTATGCGCCTGCACCCGCTCGGTCAGTTCGACGCCCGCGAACAAGTCCGTCACTGGGAGCACCTCTATCGGAATATAACCCTTTAACTTCCTAACCTTTTAACCTTTTACCCCCTCAACCTTAAACCTTAAACCTTAAACCTTAAACCATCTAATCCTTCTTCACAATCGAAATGTACGTGTAGATCGGGTAATGGTCGGAGACGGTCAGATCCTTGCAGACCGTATATTGGAAATCGTTGTATTGCTTGTCGTGCGCGATGTAGTCGATGCGGTAGGCGGGGAAATTGCCGCCGATGTAGGTCGTGCCAGTGCCTTTGCCGCTACTGCGGAACGAGTCCTTCAGCCCGTGCATAATCTTGTTGTAGCTGAAGGAGGCCGGCGAATCGTTGAAGTCGCCGCAGAGGATGACGGGGTAGGGGCAATCGTTGATGTGGTCGCGGATGGCCTTGGCCTGCTTCTGCCGTGCCACGTAGGCCGCCGAAATCTTGTTCGAGAGCTTCTGGGCCTTGTTGTTGAAGGTGGAATCGTAGGAACCCGCCCACAAAGCCTTGCCGGTGGCGTAGTCCGCGCTGTCGAGGTGCATCGACGCGAGATGGATATTATAGACCCGCAGTGTGTCGCCGTTGAAGCGGATATCGACGTACATCGACTTGTTGCTCGACGAATCGGAAGTTTCCACAAAGCCACCATCCACAATCCGGTACTTGCTGAACACGGCCATGCCGAACTGGTAGCCTAACTTGTTGCGGTAGGGCAGCATCACCTTGTGTGTTTTCTCGTTGTTCTTGACGTTCAGCGCGCTGATGATGGCATCGGTGGAGTTGAACCCCGATTTGCCGGTGTTGTCGTAGCTGTATTCCTGGATGCAGAGGATGTCAGGTTTCTCGTTTTGCAGGAAATGGATGAACTGCCGGTTGAGCGACATCTGGTCGTCGTGGTAGATGTTGAAGGCCTTGGCGTTGTAACTCATCACTTTCAGGCAGTTGGCGCAAACCTCCGGTTTCTCGATGCCCCGGAACTGGAAATGTCGGTCTATGTTGTTGACATTTAGCAGGATAACCAAAACAGGGATAAGTGCCCACGTGAAGTCCACCACAATCCAGATGATGGTCAGCACGAAGTTCACGAGGAGCAGATAGGGGAAGAAAAGTCCGCAGTAGGCCACAGTGCTGGAGAACGATGGTGGCAGCAGCTTGGCCAGGAACGAGAAAAACAGTCCTATGGCGGCGAAAATGGTGATGACGATGAGCAGGAATTTGCCAATCGTCTTGAGCCGGTTGCCTTTTTTCTTCGCCATTGCGGGTTATTTGTTGGAATAACGGAACAGGGTCTCTTTCTCCTCCTTGCTCAGCGCATCGTAGCCGCTTTTGGAGATTTTGTCGAGGATTTCGTCGATGTGCTCCTTCTCAGCCTGCCGGCGGGCGTTGAAATCTTCGTCGCTCAACGGGCGACCGCTTTCATGCGAAACGTAATACTTTGATTTTCCAGTGGTTGACTTCTCCTTCTTCCAGAACTGCCAGCTGGAGTTTTGTCGGCCGCTGTTGCCGCCTCCATTGAACTGGTAGAAGGTCTGCTGCTGGCTTCGATTATCGTGGCGGTGCCAGAGCCAGATGAGGAGAATGCCGAAGATCATACCGCCGAGGTGCGCGAAATGCGCCACGCCGTCGGGGGTGCCGACAACGCCGTAGAGCAGTTCGATGACACCGAAAATCAGCACGAACCATTTGGCTTTGATGGGGAAGAGGAAGTAGATGTAAATCGGGGAGTTGGGGAAGAGGAATCCGAAGGCGAGCAGGATGCCGTAAATGGCTCCCGAAGCGCCGATGAGCAGGAAGCTGTTGAGATAGCTGTCTTGGATGGAGATGGTGGCCGCCACTAACTCATTGAGGTTATCGGGATTCTGCTGCAGAACTTGGTAGTTGTTCTGCAAGACACTCTGAAGTTGCGTGATCTGGTTGTTTTCAACGAGATAGCGGTACGTGTCAAGTGAGGGCGCGTCGAGGAACTGGTTGAACAGGGCCATAGCGGGAGCGATTTCCACAGCGGTGATGACATAGTGGGTAAGTGCGGCGCCGATGCCCGTGGCAAGGTAGTAGAGCAGGAACTTCTTGGTGCCCCAATAGTTCTCCACCGCTGCTCCGAACATCCAGAGCGCGAACATGTTGAAGAAGATGTGCCCGAAGTTGCCGTGCATGAACATGTAGGTGATGAACTGCCACACGTGGAAGTCGGGGGCCTTGAAGTAGTGCAGCCCTAACCACTTGTTCAGGTCGCAGATGCCCGCCTTCGCGAACACGATGGTCGCAAAGAATACCAGTATGTTGATTATCAAGAGGTTCTTAACCCCTTTCGGCAGGATGTTGAATCCGCCTATTCCGATTTGTTGTCCGTTACTCATTATCTTTATCTTACTGTTTAGGTGGCCCCACACTGCGGCTTACGCCTTGTGTGGGGTTAATTGCACTGCGTGCGTTTTGCCTTACCACCCCGCCCTCCGGGCACCCCTCCAGAGGAGGGGAATGGGCTGCTTAAGGAATCGGCGGCAAAAATACGCAAAAAATTTTACTTTTGCCTATAGAATTTGTGGTATGCGGTACGAGATACAACTGCCTGACAATAAAAGTATTAAGATCCGATGGATGGTGATGGCCTACGTGCGGAGCGGGGAAATTCCGCCCGTGACGGACGCGGACGGCAGCGATGTGCGCGTCGTGTGGCGCGCATTGCACGCGATGGCGGATGCGAAAGGCATGGGTGCGGACGCGCTGACGACCATTGACGTCGCAGATTGCGGCGCGGCTTACCGGTTCCTAATGCCGTTGCTCGTTGCTACCCCGGGCACGTGGCTGTTGACGGGCACTGCGCGGCTGTTGCAACGCCCGATTCTGCCGTTGGTAGAGGTGTTGCGCAAGATCGGCGCGGAGATTGAAAGGGTGGGGGATGGCTGGTTGATTAAAGGAAAAACATTTCGATCTGTAGAGACGCGGCACGCCGCGTCTCTACAACGTGGGAAAACCGATACCGTATCCGATACCGGTTTGTCGTTAACCCTTGATGCCTCTCAATCCTCTCAGATGGCCTCCGCGCTGGTGTTGGCGGCTCCGCTGTTGAATCTCCGGACGTTGCATCTCACCACCACGGACATCCCGTCGTTGTCGTACCTGCGTATGACGCTCGCGCTCACCCGCAACTGGCCTGTAGAAATCCCTGGGGTGGAGGTTCCCGAAACCCAAATCGGTGCCCCCGGCGACTGGAGTGCGGCCCTCTTCTGGTTCGCCTACGCCCGTTTGCATCCCGAAAACGAATATATTATTTCTCCGCTGTCGCTGGAATCTATACAAGGCGATTCGGTTATTGCCGAATGGTTCAGGGAAATGAATGTGGTCGTTTCCTGTAGAGACGCAATGCATTGCGTCTCTACAACCTCGTGCATCGAAATTTCCGCCAAACCGTTGGAGGCCCCCCCTCAAATGGTCTTGGACGTTCGCGACAACCTCGACACCGTGCCGGTGATGTCCGCCCTCGCCGCGCTTCTGCCCGCCGACATTACTTTCCAGAATGTCCGGAACTTGCGCTACAAGGAATCCGATCGGCTACAGGCATTGGCCGACCAATTAGCCCCCTACGCTGAAATTGAGTTATCCGATAACGAGCTGCGTGTGAAAGGGAAAGGTGAACCCATAGTAGCGGGGGCAGGACTCGATACTAAACACGACCACCGACTCGCGATGGCGTTCCTGTTGTTCCCGGGTGCGGTGTTGGATGATGTGGAGTGTTTGCGGAAGTCGTATCCGGGGTTGTTAGAACAAATGTAGAGACGCAAAATTTTGCGTCTCTACACCGTCGTATATTCACTATTAATACCTAATGCCTATTCCTTCGCCCCTTCCTCATTCAGTCCCGGCTTTCCCCAGAACCGCAGCAACGCGATTTCCGTCAGGAAGCAAAGGAGGGAGAGGATGATGAACCACGGCCACAACGGTTTGCCGTTCAGGCGGTCGCTTACGCTCTTGGCGATATTTTTCGTGTCTGCGCTGATCACCGCTGCGTTGTCGCCTAAATCCTTCGACATCTTCTGCAACTCGTCCTCGTCGTAGCAGGCGAGGTCGGACTCGCGCCGGCTCAGGTTGAAGGCCAGGGTGCCAAGCACCTGCCCGCCGCGCACGATGTCATACCAGTCGCTGGTTTTCGCTTGGTTGTGGAAGTACAGCGCCGTCTCGTTGCCTAATCTGCGCTGTTCGGGGATGAATTCCCCGCCGCCCTTGCGCGCCCGCAGCACCACGGCTTCGTCGGAGCCGTCGCTCGGGAGCATCACCCGCTGCATCTGATCGACGCCGATGACGTTGTAGAGCTTCTGCTGCGCGGCGTTCATGATGCCGATGTTGTGCAACGGCACGAAAAAGAGGGCATGACGGTGGGCATTGCCGTAGTCGTCGTTCATGGCCACGGCCGAGAGGATAACTTTCCCAGACTCAGCAGGATAGGAGACGAGTAGGGGAGCGCCGTCTTCCAAGGTCATGATCACCTCGCTACCGTTGCTGCCACCCGCGATGGCGAAGTGCTGCAGCGTTTGCGGCATGTCGATGCGGGCGTCTTCGGTCTCCAAAGCCCCCTTGAAATAGAGGCTCTCGCGGTTCACGCTCTTGCATTTGAGCGTGCTCTTGACGAGGTTGCCGTACGTGCCCGCATTAAGCGACCTGAGCAAGTTGTTGACACTGTTGTCGGCTTTTGCCGCCGGGAATACCAGCAGCGTGCCGCCGGCTTTCACGAATTTCGTCAGCTCGTCAGCGAGACCGGAGGAGATGGTCGGCACTTCGTTGAGCACCACCACCGCGCTCTGCCGCAGCTGCGTGTAGTTGACCTGCTGGTAGCCCATCGGCTGGTAAGTGAACACGGAATCCTTGCCGTAAAGCGCGGCGAGGAACCGGTTGGGCTCGCGGTCGTAAATCACAGTCACCGTGCTGTTTTCGGAGACATCATAGGTAAAGTAGAGGTCGTCGTCGAAGGTGATGGGCGCGTCCTCGATGCTCACCTTGCCGCAGTTGGTGCCACCCTCGTCGATGCGATAGGTCAGGTGGCAGTCGGCGTATGCACCGGCCGCGATGTCGATGGCGGCGATGGCCTTCTGTTTTTCGTTAACGTGCAGCTTCACAGGCACTTTCTGCACTTCCTCGCTGCCGTAGTTGTGGATGCGGGCTACGAGGGTGATGGTGTTGCCGAGACGGAACACGGGGGTTAGGAACCAGCAACTATCGACGGCCACATTGCTGAGTTGTTCAGCGGGCGTCGGAATAAGCCCGATGTGAGCCGAAGAATCGTTGCGCAGCAGGGAAATATCGAAGTTGTTTTTCTGGAAATCGGAAATATAGTAATGGATGACGTTTGCCTTGTTGGACTGCTGCAGCGTATGGTTTTCAAAAGCGTGTATCTCTTTGAAAGAATGGCTGTTGGGAGAAACGGCGATGCGGTCAAGCATATCCAAAACCTGGTCTTTGTTGAGGAGATGCGACTCCTCGCCAGTGAAGTCTTGGGTGGTGAGCACGAAATCGTCGGAAAAGTCGAACGACTGCACGATATTCTTGGCGGCATCGACGGCATCGTAAAGCCGCGAGCCGTTCTTACTCTCGGTCTCCATCGAGTAGGAGTTGTCCACAAACAGGGCCACCACGTTTCCCTTCTTGGTGTTCTTGTTGCTGCCGCGCAGGAACGGCTGGGCGCACGCGAGCACGAGGCACGCGATACCCAACACTCTCAACGCCAGCACGATAAGCTGCTGTATCTGCGAGGCGCGTTTCGTCTTCTTCTGAATCTCCTCCAGCATCTGCACGTTGGAGAAATAGATGGTCTTGTATCTCCGGAAATTGAAAAGATGGATGATGATCGGGACCAAAACGGCCGTCAGACCAATGAGCATCAAGGGGTTTGTAAATGACATATCTTCTTTTTAAAACGGCGGCAAAGATACAATTTTAATGGTTAGCGGATATTTCGATATTTTGCGTATTTTTGCAGCCGATTTTTTAAAACACAAATTGTCGATTAACTGATTGAATATAACCGTAATGAATAGAAGTGAGATAGAGCAGAAAGTGAACGATTTTCTGATTGATGAGATGGAAATCGAGGCCGAAAAGATGCACCCCGATGCGCTCCTTCGGGAGGATTTGGGCATCGACAGTCTTGATTTTGTCGATATCGTGGTTGTCGTGGACCGGATTTTCGGCTTCAAGATCAAGCCCGAAGAGATGAAGTCCGTGAGGACGCTCGGGCAATTCTACGACTATATCGCCTCGAAAGTGGCCTAATGCTATTCGTATGGCGGAGGAACGTGCTTGGCAAGGCAGAACCGACGGCGCCGGTTGGATGCACAACGGCCTCGTCGCGGTGATGAGGGCCGTTCCGTTACGCCTGATGTACGGATTCGTGGCCCTGTTTGTGGTGCCGTTCTACTTTCTCTTCTCCAAAGGCCGCCGGCCGATGTACCATTTCTTCCGTCAACGCTTCGTTCCCCCTTCAAGTCCTTTTGCTGGACCTACCGCAACTTCCGCCGCTTCTCGCAAATCATCCTCGACCGTTTCTACATGTACGCGGGCGGGAAATTCGAGTTTGAAATCGACAATTACCATCTGTATCAGGATTTTGCTGCCGCGGAGCCCGGATTTCTGATTTTCAGCACCCACGTCGGCAGCTACGAGACCGCCGGTTACACGCTGGTGGCCACGAAAAAACGCTACAACGCCATCGTCTTCTCTGGCGAGGCCGAAACGGTGATGCGCAACCGACAAAAGATGTTTGAGGAGACCAACATCCGCATGATTCCCGTGAAGGAGGATATGTCTCACATCTTCTTGATGAACAGCGCGTTGGATAACGGTGAGAGTGTGAGCATCCCCGCCGACAGGGTGGTGAAAGGTCAGCGCACAATCGCCTGCAACTTCTTCGGCAGTCCGGCAAATTTCCCGCTTGGCCCATTCGTTCTCGCCGCGCAACGCGAAGTCCCTGTACTCTCTATCCACGTGATGAAAGAATCGGCAAAAAAGTACCATATCTACATCGAACAGATTCAGGGACAAGGAGATACGATTCGGAAGAAAGCGGCTGACATCGCGCAGAAATATGTTGGCACGATTGAGTCGGTGCTGCGGAAATATCCTGAGCAGTGGTTTAATCATTATGAATTTTGGAACGAATGATGCTGAATGTAGAGACGCACGGCCGTGCGTTTCAACGAAACGATGAATATACAGGAGGTTGATATACGGACGCTTTTGCCACAACGAGCACCGATGGTGATGGTGGACAGGCTGGTTTCGGCTGATGAGAAGTCGGCGGAGACAGCGTTGGAGGTTCGTGCGGACAACCTTTTTGTGGAAGATGGTGTGTTGAAGCCGTATGCTCTTGTGGAGGTGATGGCACAGTCGTGTGCGGCGCAGTTGGGATATGCTGACAAGTGTATTCATGGGCATAACGACGTGAGAATCGGCTATATAGGCTCGGTGAAGAAGATGCTGGTGGATGCTGCGCCTCGGGTAGGCGAGACCCTAACCACCCACGTCCAGATGTTGGAGGATTTTGGGGATATGCGGATGGCTGCCGCCGAATGCTTTATCGGGGAACGGCAAATTGCCACCGCCGAGCTGGTGATAACCCTTGCAGAAGAAAGGACAAATTCATGATAGTCAAGAAAATAGGAGGAAACATTGTCTCGCCGTTGGGGTTTACCACGGAGGAGAATTTCGTGGCGGTAATGGCCGGACGTTCCGAGCTGCAGCGTTACGAATCGCTGTGGGGACTGCCGTTTCCCTGTTTCGTGTCGCTGATTCCGGACGAACCGCTTGAGGCGGCGTTCGAGGCGGAAATCAATTGTGACTTTCTACCGAATACAACCTTTACCAAATTTGAGAAAATTGTGCTGCTTTCGGCCAATAAGGCCTTGAAGCAGAGTGAGATAGATACTAAATCCGACCGTGTGGTGTTCATCCTCTCCTCCACAAAGGGAAATGTGGTGCTGCTGGCGGATGAACATCCTGATATTGAACGGGTTACCCCTGCCCATACGGCGCAGTTGGTGGCCCGCTACTTCGGGAATCCGAACAGACCGATTACTGTGTCAAATGCTTGTATATCAGGTTTGTGTGCGCAGATAGAAGCATATCGCTGCCTGAAGTCGGGACAATATGACACCGCTGTGGTCATCGGGGCGGATGTACTGTCGCCGTTCATCGTCGCGGGATTCCAGTCGTTGAAGGCTTTGTCGGAAACGCAGTGCCACCCGTTCAACGCAAACCGTTGTGGGCTGAACTTGGGCGAAGCTGCCGCCACGGTGGTCTATTCCGCTGCCCCTGACGATGCCGATGGCTGGCAGATGCTGGCCGGTGCGGTGCGCAACGATGCCAACCACATCTCCGGACCGTCGCGCACGGGCGAAGGCAGCTACCGAGCCTTGATGTCTGTGCTTGGCGATAGCAATCTGACCGCCAACGACTTAGCCTGCCTTAACGTGCATGGAACTTCCACGCTCTACAACGATGAGATGGAGTCCATTGCCATCAACCGAGCGGGACTTGCCAGTGTGCCGGTGAACGCGATGAAGGGCTACTACGGCCATACGCTCGGTGCTGCTGGCATTTTGGAAACGCTGCTTACCATGCGTGCCTTGGAATCCGGAAAAATACCCGCCACCCGAGGCTTCGACGAACCGGGTGTCACGATGCCTGTGAGTCTATCTTCCGAATCTCTTGATACTCAAAAGAATGCGTTTGTGAAATTGTTGTCTGGTTTTGGAGGCTGCAACGCTGCCTCTGTCTTCACCAATCCCAATTTGAAATGAAAACGGTTGTGAAACATACGGTGAAACTGACTCCCAACTTCTTGGAGGTGAACGGGAAACGCGTGGCTGAGGCGGTCGCGGGGGAATCTTTCCTAACGCAGCTCTACCGTGCATATAACTTGTCGTACCCGAAGTTTTTCAAGATGGACGTGCTGTGCAAAGTCGGTTTCATCGCGTCGGAGATACTGTTAGAGGCGGAAGGTGCGGAGCGTTTCGTGCCGCGTGCCGACCGTGCCGTGATTCTCTTCAACCGCCACTCCTCGCTGCACGCCGACCGTACCTTCCAACAGACCATCGCCAACCCGTCGGAGTTCTACCCGTCGCCGTCGGTATTCGTCTATACGCTGCCCAACATCGTCACCGGCGAGATTGCCATCCGCAATAAATACCATGGCGAAAGCAGTTTCATCCTCCTGCCCGAAAAATCGGAGAGGCAATGAACCAGGCTGTTGAGCGGGCCTTCTTGGACGGCGAGACCACGAGTGCGCTCACCGGCTGGGTGGAGACCGTGTCGGAACGCGAATTTGAGGCGGAGATGGAAATTGTGATGAAAGACAATGCGTTCCCTTGCGAGTCGGAGATTCCGCCACCTCCTATCGTCGGCGGCGAAATGGAGTAGCGTTGATTTATATTCAGATTGTAGCAAAAACCCAAAGATATGGAATTAACAGAAGAACTGAAAACCAAAATGATTGAGGCGTTGAACCTCGAAGAGATGACGCCGGCAGACATTGACGAGAACGCGCCGCTGTTCGGCGACGAGGGTCTTGGACTCGACTCCATCGACGTGCTGGAGCTGATTGTGCTGCTGGAACGTAACTACGGTATCAAGATCGCCGACCCGAAGCAGGGCAAGGAAATCTTCGCCTCTGTACGCACCATGGCCGACTACGTGGCTGCCAACCGAACGAAATAATGCGCCCGAAGGTCGTCATAACCGGAATGGGAGTCGTTTCCGCGCTCGGAGTGGGCGTGAAGGCGAACGGCATTGCGTTGATGCAGGGAATCTCCGGCATTAGAGAGGCGCGCTATCTGCCCACGGAACATCGTGAATTTCCCGTCGGGGAAGTTCAACTGTCCAGCGAGGAGTTGCGCCAGATGCTGGAACTGCCCGACGGACGCTTGTACTCGCGTACCCATCTGTTCGGGGCTGCCGCCTTGCGGGAGGCTTTGTCTATGACCAACTTGTTGGAACACAAGGGGTTGGCGCTTATCTCCGGTACTACGGTCGGGGGAATGGATGTCACCGAAAGCCTTTTCCCGAATCCGTTGCCGAAAGGACAGCCAGATGTGCATGACTGCGGTGCCTCCACCAACGACATTGCCGATAGCTGTGGCGATTTCGACTACACCTCCACTGTCTCTACGGCCTGCTCGTCAGCCATGAATGCGCTGATAATGGGCAAGTTGCTGATTGAGAACGGCGAGCGCGACATCGTGGTGGCAGGTGGCTCGGAAGCCTTGTCCAAGTTCCATCTTAACGGCTTCAAATCGCTGATGATTTTGGACCGGGAGCGTTGCCGTCCGTTCGACAAGACCCGTTCAGGGCTGAACCTCGGTGAGGGTGCTGCCTTTCTCGTGCTTGAAAGCGAGGAATCGGCATTGAAACGCGGTGCGCAGATTCTCGGGGTGCTGAGCGGTGCAGGAAACGCTTGCGATGCTCACCACCAGACGGCCTCCTCCGACAATGGCGAAGGTGCCTGTCGGGCTATGACACAGGCTCTTTCGAACGCGGGATTGTTATCGGCAAACATCGACTACGTCAACGCGCACGGAACAGGAACTCCAAATAACGATGCGTCGGAAAGTGCCGCGCTGAAACGGGTGTTTGGAGCACAGCTGCCGCCGGTCTCCTCGACCAAATCCTACACGGGACACACCACCAGCGCGTCCGGCTCCATCGAAGCCGCCTTCTGTCTGATGGCACTGTGGAACGGTTTTATACCAGTTCAACCCGAATTTGAAAATCCTGATGAACAATGTATTATACCAGTTTCCGGAAGTGAAGCTTTAAGTGTTGATTTGCACCACGTGATGTGCAATGCTTTCGGATTTGGGGGCAATGATTCATCCATAATTCTGTCGCGCTATGAATAAGGTTTACGTTACGGCTATCGTGAAAGATGTCCCCGCGGAGGAATACGGGCGTTATCTCTCGCCGATGAAGGCGCGGCGCATGGGCAAGTTGCAGAAGCGGGCCTTGGTGACCGCGCTCAAGGCGATGGAAATCAGTGGAATAGGGGAACCCGATGCCATCCTCAACGGTACGGCGATGGGCTGCATGGAGAACACTGTGCAGATGCTAAACGGCCTGTCGGCGGAAGGCGAGGAGGTGAACATGCCCACCTGCTTCATGCAATCGACCCACAACACCGTGGCCTCGCAAATCGCCATCTTCACGGGAAACCATGGCTACAACACGACATACGCCCATCGTACCATCTCCTTCGAGTTGGCCTTGCAGGATGCCTTCCTGCGGCTGCGTGCAGGACTTGCGCGCACCGCGCTCGTGTGTGCGAACGACGAGCTCACGGAACTGCAGGTTCAACAGCCTGATTTCTTCGGACAGTTGGAGGTTCAGGACCGTTCCGAGGCCTGGATGCTCTCGATCGAGCCGGGCGACCATCCGATCTATGAGCTTGAAAATGTGAAGATTATACACGACAAAGGTGCGGAAGACCGTGCCATCATCCAAAAAATATCGCTATGAGACTAATCGTTTTGGCCGTCATACAGTCTGTCCTTTTATGTTCCGGACAGGTGTTTCTGAAATTTGCGCTCCAGAAGATGGGCACCTTCGCGTGGAAAGGTTCGTTCTTCCTCGCGCAGCTCACCAACTGGTGGTGGCTGGCCTGCGGTGCCGCCTACGGTTCCGCTGCCGTCCTCTGGATGCACATTCTGAAAAACTACCCATTCTCCCGTGCCTATCCGCTCATCTCGCTGAGCTACGTCTTCGGCATGTTCGCCGCCGTGCTGGTCTTCCACGAAACGGTTCCTGCCACCCGCTGGATCGGCGTGCTGCTGATTATGGCGGGATGCTTTTTTGTGGCGCAATGAGGAATGTTGAATGCTGAATGAAGAATGTAGAATGTAGAATGTAGAATGAAGAATGTAGAATGTAGAATGAAGAATGTAGAATGAAGAATGTAGAATGTAGAATGTAGAATGTAGAATGTAGAATGAAGAATGTAGAATAGGATTATGAGACGATATTGTTTTTTGTTGGGGATTTTGTTGACTGTTTTTTGCAGTTGTTCTGTCTGTTTTGCGCAGCAGCAAAGCAGTGTGGTCTGCAAGCCGGTGACCAATGTGTGGTACCAGTCCGGTGCATTTTGGGTTTGGCCGGTGACGCATACCGACCGCCAATCGTCTGTGGTTGTGTATCAACCTTTTTCCAAATCGCAGAGCAATATGCTTGTGACGATAGACAACGAGGACTTCTCCTTCACCACTTCGAATCTGCGGCTTCCCGATAAGAATTACGTTTCATCCGCCGCTTTTGTGGGCGACGACGGCCGTCAACGTCTGTTATACTTCCATGAGGTGACCGCCCCGAAAACATGCTATGTGCATTTGGACGTGATAGACCCTGATGTTGAGAAGAACATCCTGATGGCTGATGCCTCTATTCTGTCGTTTGAGTATGAGATTACATACGATTTTGAAATGGTTATGTCACCCAACAAGGAGAGTTTTGCCTTGGTCGTCTATCACAAAGATTTTGCTGACAACGTTTCGAAGATTCATGCGGCTGTTTTTGATCAGAATGGCAATATGCAGTGGGAAAAGGACGTTTTGCCCGAGTTGGAGGAACCGTTTATTCGCGCCTCGAATTTTTGTTTGGATAACAAAGGGTCGCTTTACATGCCCATCCTTGGCATTGAAAAGGATAATGAAGGTAAGACAATCACAGGGCAACACCTCTATTTGTTGCAAATTGGAGAGGATGATCTGCAAGTGAATCCTGTGGATGAGGCTTTCGGCGTGACAACCCATGTGATGGCCCAGCCGTCCAAGAACGGGAAGGTTTGGCTCTTCGGTTTCTTTCAAGAGGATTTGAACGAGCTTTCTACTGAAACAGGGGCTTTTCTCATCTCTTTTGATCCTGTTTATCAGGAATTTACGTCCGTTGACCATCAGACTTTTGATGCGGAATATTTCACTAAATACCCCAAAACCGATTTGAATGCGTCTCATCCGAAGCGTCCTTGGTACCATATTCGGTGCAACAACCTTTTTGAGCTCCCGAACGGTGATGTGGTGTTGTGTGGCGAACATGTGTCCCGAACAATAGTTCATTCGATGGATTATGGTTACGATTCTTACCAGACGGGAGACATTTTGGTGGCCAAATTCCATCCGGACCACTCTTTCACCGCACAAATTGTCCCCAAAAATCAGACGGGAGTCTCCATTGTCAGACCCAAGGATTGGCGGCAGTCTTTCGTCTCCTATTCTGCCTTTGTGCGCCAAAATGACCTCTATCTCGTGTACAATGACGTTGCCGCAAACGTTCCTTTCCCTGGTAAAGGTGAAGGTCTCGCCATCTCCCCGTGGGGTGCTAACAACAAGTGTGTCAGCGTCTGTACCAAAATCGCCGACAATGACGAAGTGAGCCAGCAGACCCTTGTCCAATTCCAAGATTCCAAACAGATGTTCCGCGATTTCCTCTTCGCCGACGATTCCGATTTTTACGTTTCGCTCACTCAAAAGAAAGGAATCAGTTTCGCCAAATACCCGCTCCCGCAATAGAATTATGAATTATGGTTGTAACAACCCAATATATATTAAAACGTCTTCCTTGAAAGCCCTGTAGGGGCGTCGTATGTTAGCCCAGGGTGAACGGAGTGAGCCCTGGGAACAAAAGAACGATAAATGAACGATGAATATGAGAAAGATAACGATAATATTGTTGTTGATGGCGTTATGGTTTGGAGTTGAGGCCCAATCCCTCACGAAAGCCACCCCCGACCAGTCGAAAAAGATGGTGGAGGCCGCCAACAAGGCCACTGCGGCGGTGAAGACCATCCAGTGCGACTTCACCCAGGTGCGCCAGTCCGCCATGGTCAAGGAGAAGATGACCTCCAAAGGGAAAATGTACTTTTCCGGCACGAACCTCAAGTGGGCCTACACGACCCCGAACCAATACGCCCTCATTGTGAAGGACGGCGGCCAACAGGTTTATATCCAACAGGATGGAAAGACCAAGAAAGCTGAGGGTCAGAGTGCGCAGCTCTTCAAAGGCATCGCGCAGATTGTCATGGGCAGCGTTACCGGCGCGGCCCTCTCTGGAAACGGCGACTTTACCGTCGAGATGTTTACTCAGGGCGACAAATGGGTCGCCAAGCTCACCCCGAAACAAGCTAAATTCAAGAAGATGTTTACTTCTATCTACCTCTATTTCAACGACAAACACAACGCCGTCACCAAAGTGGAGATGAAGGAGGCCAACGGCGACACCACAACGATTACGTTCACGAATTTGAAGTTGAACGAGAAAATCTCAGATAGCGTATTTATGTGATTCCACACAAACAGAGCGCAGTGTGAGACTGAAACGAACATAAACCCAATATGAGAAAAGACCAAATCGAAATCTGCTGCGGTTCCATCCAGTCCGCGGCGAACGCCAAGGCTGGAGGCGCGGTACGCGTGGAGTTGTGCCAAGGATTGGTGGAAGGCGGCACCACACCGTCACCGGCCACGATACAGTATGCAGCCCACGAACTCGGACTCCAAGTTTTCGTGCTCGTACGTCCACGAGGAGGGGATTTTTGCTACAACGAACTGGAAATCAAAACGATGGAGGAAGATGTGACCTTCTGCAAGAAGTCTGGCGCGGCCGGTATTGTGGTTGGCTTCCTGCATCCAGACGGCAGCGTTGACACGGAGCTGACCCGCCGTTTCGTGGAACTCTCCGCCCCGCTGCCCGTAACCTTCCATCGCGCCTTCGACGAGTGTGCGGAACCGCTGAAAGCTTTGGAGCAGATCATCGATTGCGGGTGCAAGCGCATCCTCACCTCCGGATGTAAGCCTACGGCTATGGAAGGTGCGGATATGCTGCAACAGCTTGTAAAACAGGCTGATGGAAGAATCACAATCCTTGCGGGCAGTGGTGTCACATCGGAGAATACTGCTGCGTTACGGGAAAAAACCGGTGTGCCGGAAATTCACGGCTCTTGCAAAATCACCCGTCCAGACGGAGCTTTCGAGACCGATACGGAACAAGTCCGGAAGTTGCTCGAAGTGTTAGTGTGAGCGCTGTTTCAGGGCTTCTGACACGTTCTTCGCAATCGCCAGCCGACCGGTCTGCGTGTAATGCTCGGTCGGGAAGTCGCGGTCTCGGAAATCGGGATCCCTTACCTCTCTAAGATTGTTCACCACGATGACGCCCTGCGGTTCGTAGCGGTCCACGACGTACTGCGCATTGCGTTCCAGCAGCCAGATTAGGTCAGGTCCGCAAAGACTGTCCATCTGATCGACATTCTCCGCCAGGATGTTGAACACGGGTTGCCAGCCGCGCTCGTGGCACAGCCGTACAATCTTATCCAAATCCTTGATTCTCGGGTTTTTGTCGTCAAACGTGCAGGCAAACTCCTTGACATAGTGGCAGGCCATCGCAATTGTGTCCATGGAGGGCTGCTTCCCGTTGTAGAGGGTGTTTGATTCCCCGATTGCACGGTCCCATTCGTTGGCATTGTGATATGGGAACGGGTGGGGGAGAGTGAAGGTCTGTTTTGCAAAGTTTTTCCGAATGATGGCGGACACTTCCTCATCCGTCCAGTTCGGGTATGCCTTGAAAGCCAGTAACATACGCTTGTAAAGTGCCGGAGCCTTTTTCATCATGATTTGCTCCTTGCGCAGCGCAGGTTCCAGGTTGGAGTAAATCCATTCGGCGGTGAACGACCGCATATTTACCGTTACGATGGCAGTCTTTACATCGCTATCGGGGGAAATATTGCGCAGAATGTCGTAGTAAATCCCGGCGTGGCAGGCATCCTTCGCCAGATTGCCGACACAATGTTCGGGCAGCAAATCGTCAATCATTTGGCAGATAAAGCGTTTGTCGGTGTCAGCATCGCTGTACGTATGGTTCGAGGATTCGCCCAAATAGACAACATCCACGCCATCCTTCGCCCGTTGGGAAATCTCCATCAGGGTGCAATTTTCTTCTATATCTTTCGTGTAGAGCGTGAAATAGTACACCACATCCAACGCAACTAAAAGCAACAAGACCATTAGGGTTTTGAAGAGCAACTTTCGGATTATATGTCTTTCGTTGTCAGTCATTTAGAATTGGAAATAGATGAATGGGATTTGTTCGACGGAGGACAACGCAATGACGGCGAAAATCAGGAAGGCATAGAGGCACCAGCGCACGGCCGTTTTCTGTTTCCCGCACCACACGTCGAAGCGACTTTCGCGAATGACGATATCGGCTAACACAAAGAGTACCAGTGCAATCCAGGCAATCGGCGCAATATGCAATTGGCTGGCGTGTGTGCCGTTGTGGAACAGCGCAGTGAAGAGATCGTGGAGATTTGCGAAGGAGGTTGCGCGGAAAACGCTCCAAAGAAGGGTGACAATGACGAAAGTTTTCGCCACATTGCAGATATTGAGGAAGATTCTGCCAGTTTTTCCTTCGATTTTGTCAAATAGATGGATATTTCGGAGACCGCGTTCCAGAATCAACAGCACCCCATAGGCGAAGCCCCAGATCATAAATGTCCAGTTCGCGCCGTGCCAGATGCCGCATACGGTGAAGACTATCAGGGTGTTAAGCGCCCAGCGCGGGATGGAGACACGGTTGCCGCCGAGCGGGATGTAGAGGTAGTCGCGGAACCATGACGACAGCGAGATATGCCACCGCCGCCAAAATTCCTGCACGCTCCCCGATAGATACGGGGTCTTGAAGTTGTCGATCAGGGTGAAACCCATCGTCAGGGCACAGCCGAGCGCGATGGTTGAGTAGCCGAAGAAGTCGCCATAGATTTGGAACGAGTAAAACAGCATTCCTAACAGGATGTCGCCACTGCTGTAATCGAAGGGACTTTCGTAGATTTTGTCCACATACATGCCCAAATTGTCGGCCACCACCATTTTCAGGAAAAGTCCGAACAGGATGAGCCTCAGCCCGTTAGCGATGTTGTCGTAGTTCAGTTCCTTACGCTCGTGCAGCTGTCGGAGGAGGTTTTGCGGCCGCTCGATAGGACCCGTCACCAACTGCGGGTAAAACATCACGTAGAGGGCGTAGTAGCCGAAGTGCCGCTCGGCCTTCTGTTGCCGCGATACACCTCGATAACGTAACTCAGACTTTGGAACGTGTGGAAAGAGAGGCCGATGGGCAGGGCGATGTTGAGGACTTTCTGCGGATGCGCCCAGCCGAAATGCTGTGCAAGAGCCACTAAATTGGCACTGCAGAAGTTCAGGTATTTGAAGATGAAAAGCACCATGCAGGTGGAGATGATGCTTACCACCAAGCAGGTCTTTTTCTTGGGGATATCGTCCTTCCATTTCTCAATCAAAACGCCGGCGGAGTAATCTATCAGTATGGTAACCAGTAAGATAAGAATGTATTTCGGGATGAACCACATGTAAAAAAAGCAGCTGGCGGCCAGCAGGAGCAGCCAGCGCCATTTGTGGGGCATCAGATAGAACAACAGCGTGACTATCGGGAAGAAAATCAGAAATTCTATCGAGTTGAAGAGCATTCCTTGTCTTATTTTGAACGGCAAAAATAACATTTTTCTGTACGTATTCGTAATTTATGTACCTTTGCCGTTTCAAATGTCTAATCTAAAAAATATAATATGAAGCGGACTTTCTTATCGTGTTTGTTCATAATCGTATGGATATGCTCTTCTTTGGCCACTTTCGCGCAAACCGACTATTGGGCGGCGGTGCGGCAGGATTATTTTAACCGTCAGGACATTACCGACGAGGTGCGTGACCAGATTGGCATGTATAACCTGAAGTCGGCCGAACAGAGCCGCAATATGGCGCAATATCTGATGTTTCTTTACGCATACATGCCGCAGAGCGACCTCGCCGACTACGATTTCAGCTTTTTCGAGCAGCAGGTGAACGTGGCCTTGCAGGCGCGGAACACTTTCTCCTGGGGAAAGGCGATTCCTGACGACATCTTCCGCCATTTTGTGGTCGTTTATCGCGTGAACAACGAGAATTTGGATACGGCGCGGTCGTACATCTTCCACCAGCTGAAGGACGGACCGCATCAAAAACATGAGTATGTACGATGCGGCATTGGAGGTGAACCATTGGTGCCACGAATATGTTGATTATCAGCCTGCTGACGTGCGGACGTCGGCGCCGTTGGCCACGCTGAAGACTTCGCACGGACGTTGCGGCGAGGAGAGCACCCTCACGGTGACGGCCCTCCGCGCCGTGGGCATTCCCGCTCGCCAGTGCTACACCCCGCGCTGGGCGCACTGCGACGACAACCACGCCTGGGTGGAAGTCTGGGTGGATGGCAAATGGTGGTTCCTCGGTGCCTGTGAGCCAGCACCCGCCCTCAACATGGGATGGTTCGCCGTGCCCGCCACCCGCACGATGATGGTGCATACCAACGTTTTCGGCCGCTACGATGGCCCCGAGGAGGTCAACAAGCGGACCCAGTACTACTCCTGCATCAACGTGCTTTCCAACTACGCCGACACAGCCACAGCTTACGTTACCGTCTATGACAAACGCCATCTTCCCGCCAAGGATGCCTCTGTCTGCTTCAAACTTTACAACTACGCGGAGTATTACACCCTTGCGGAGGTGAAAACCGATGAAAACGGCCGTGCGCAGCTCAATACGGGCCTCGGTGACCTGCTGGTTTGGGCAAAACAGGGCGACGATTACGCATACGCCCAGCTCGACCTGCGCAAACAGGACCATTTAGTGCTGATTCTGAGCGACAAGGGACCGAATCCGTGGATGTCCGCAGGCAATCTGATTCAGGCGTTTGACATGGTTCCGCCAGTGGGAAAACCGGTGGTGAATAATGTAAGTGCTTCTGCACAAGTGGCTTGCGACAAGCGATTGGCAAAGGAGGACAAGATGCGCGAGGCCTATCGTGCCACTTTCCCGACAAAGGCGCAGACGGCCAAATACAAAAATGACTACTTTAATGAAGATGAATTCTATGATGTGGTTCACCGCAGCGAAGGTAACCATGTGGAGATTATCAAGTTCCTGCAAAGCCATCCTAAAAGGGTAGGGGGACTGTATTTGAAAGAGTTTGTGAACACCTTGGCGGACAAAGATTTGCGTGATACAAAGGCGGAGATTCTGGAAAAGCAGCTCACCGTCTATAAAGAGGGAAAATACCCCATTTCAGTATTTGTGAGGGGCATTTTGCCGGCTCGCATTTCCAACGAACTGATTCGCGACTGGCGTTTGCCCCTGCGTGAGGAATTTGTGAAAGCAATTCCCAATAGCGTGATTACGGCCAACAAACTGTTAGACTGGACGAAAAAGAACATCACGGTGGATCCGCTCTGCAACTACTACAATTGCCCGATCAGTCCGATGGGGGTGATGAAGACGCGCCGTGCCGATGGGCATTCCCGCGACATCTTCTTCGTGGCCGCCTGTCGAAGCTTGGATATTCCGTGCTTCTTGGACAACGCATCGAATATCATTTACGTTTGGCAAAACGGTGATTGGCAGGAAATTACATTTGAGGAGGAATCCGTAACACCGTTGGAAAACATGGCCACGCTGACTCTGCACAACCCGAAAGGCTACACCTACTATATCCATTACACGCTGCAGCGTTTTGAGAACGGCGAGTATGTCTCTTACGACTTCGAGAACGATCCGCGTGTGGAGAAGCCGCACATCGAGCTGATCCTGCCTCCTGGCAAATATTGCCTCTCCACCGGCAACCGTTACAGCGACGGCGAGGTGCTGTCGGAACTTCGCTTTTTCACCTTGAATAAGAAGGATGAATATACCATCAAGATTCCTGAGTTAGTACCGCGCAACGACACGTACGGCCATCTTGATATGAATACTAATAAGCTGAATGGTAAATCGTTGTCGGATTTACTTAAAGAATCGGGCAAAGAGAGGATGGTGCTTTGTTTAGTCGCACCCGGCACCGAACCGACTAACCATTTGGCCAAGGAGCTTGCTGCGAAAAAGGCCGACTACGAGGCTTGGGGCGGCAAAGTTCTGTTGGTGGCCAATAACGGCAACTGGAAGAAAGAGAAAAACCAGCCCGCCAACGTGGAGGTGGTCTCTGCGAAGGTCAATGATTTGACTGCGGCGGTGCAGACTGCATTGAAGAACGCCGTCCACGACGGCTCCCTCCCGCACACCACTGGCGAGCGTCCCGTCTGTCTCATCCTCAACCAAAACGGCGACATCCTGTTCGTCTCCGAAGGGTATCACATCGGTTTGGGGGATTTGTTGCTGGAAGGGGTGAAGTAGTCAAGGTCTCGTTGCGTGATAATCTGCGAAAATCTGCGAGTTCAGCGGGATAATATAACGCCCGCTGAACTCGCAGAATGACGCAGAAAGTAAAAGCACTATTTAGGGCTTACGCATCAACTTCCAAAGACTCCGACTGCGCGGGGCATTGCAGCGTGTCGAGTAAGGTCGTCGGCCGTTATTTTCCTCCCAACCATGTGA
>CAJOKR010000029.1 GCA_905235135.1 uncultured Bacteroidales bacterium | reverse complement strand
GCCGCGTATTCGAGAAGCTCCGTTCCTTGGTACAACATAGTGCAAAGAGGAAACAATAGAAAACTACAGTTATGAATACGGAACTCCAAAAGTGTATGGATACCGACAAGGACAATCATATCATCTACTTTGGAGAAATAGTAGATGCATACGTTGTAGAGGACAACTAAAAATGCAAGGAGAGACTCCCGAAACTTGTGAAACACAAATTTCGGGAGTCTCTCAATTTTTAAAGAGTGTTAAGACTATTAGTCTTGGAAGGACTGAACGCCGCACGGCTTAGAAGTTGGACTTGCCGTTCTGGTGTTTCCACTCGCTTTCGGGGGCGATGGTCTCCATCACATCCCAGTGCTCGGCAATCTTGCCGTTCTCCACGCGGAAGAGGTCGTAGTAGGAAGTGGGCTTGCCGGCAAAAGCGCCTTCGCTGACAGCCAGCACGAAGTTGCCACTGCCAAGAATCTTGTGGATGGTGAAGTACTCCATCTTGATGCCCTGCTCTGCCATCTCGGCGAGGGCGGCTCCGAGACCATCGAGGCCGTCGGCGATGGAGACGTTGTGCTGGATGTAGTTGTTGCCGTCGAAGTAGTGGGTAAGGTTCTCGGGATGCTGGCCCATCAGCACGTCCTGCACAAAGTTGCGCACAAGGGCTTTGTTGGCTTCGGTCTTGTCGAGGTCTTTCATCTCGGTGGTGCCGTCGAACGGTGTGTGGCCGCTGGGGTTGGGCTGACCGTTATAAGGCATCAGGTTGTCCCAGTGCTCCACGATTTTGCCGTCCTCGAAGCGGAAGATGTCGAAGCCCGCCTTGGGGCCGAAGAAGTTGTAGTCGGTCTGGCAGACCACATAGTCGCCGTCCTCGAAGGCACGCACGGTGTTCACCTTCGCTTTTTCGGGAAAATCAGCCAGTCCGGCGAGGGCGCGGCCGAATCCGTCCAAGCCGTCCTCGACACCGAGGTTGTGCTGTTTGTAGTTTTCTGCGTTCACGTAGCCGATTGCTACGGTGTCACCGGTCTCGATGGCTTTCAGAAGGGCCACGGCCTTCTCTTTGTTCGTCAGTGTGTTCATTTCTTCTGGATTTTGATTGTTCTTTTTTCCACCACAAGCAGCCAGGAGGCAGACTGCAATGGACATGATAATTATTCTTTTCATTTTTAACTTGTTGGTTTTTATTGTTTTAGGCAATCTTTATTGACTCCCCTTTTAACAATGCAAAAATACAGCCGTTTTGGCGGCTGGCAAAGTAATTAACAAGCGGGAAATGTCACTTTTCGGGACAGTTTCGGAACTGAAGCGGTGTCTGTCCCGTCACTTTGGTGAATGCACGGACGAAATACGATGGCGTGTCGAAATGGAGGCGGTCGGAGATGAGGCCGATGGGCATGGCTGAGTAACGGAGAAGGTGTTTGGCCTCGTCGATGCGGCGCGACTGGATGTAGGCCTTGGTCGTCTGTCCCAAGGTGCGCTGCACGATGCGGTTCAGGTAGTTGGGCGTGACGCAAAGCTTGTCGGCATAGAAGTCCACCCCGGTCTCTGTGGCGAAATGCTCGTTGACCAACTCCTGGAAGCGCACCACGCGCGACTCCGCGTTGACAGGCTTCTTCGTCTCTATGGGGAACGCCTTCTGCAACAGCACCAAGACCTCATAGAGCAGAGCCCGCAGGAGATGGACATCCCGCTCGTTTGCAATCTCAATCTGGATTTCGACGAAAAGCCCGACGATTTTATTGTAAAGAGACTCGTCAAGAACCAAATATGGGGATGGGCGGAGATGCGAGTAGTAGGGCAGACTGTCGAGGAAATGCGGGTCGTTGAAGAATGACAGCAGGAAGTCGCGCTCGAAGATGAGCTCCAACGCCGTCAGCCCGTTGTCCTCCCTGACAGTGCAGACGTCGCCGGGACGAGCGAAGGCGACCAATCCCTTGCTTGCACTGCACGAAACGCCATCGACTTCCACCTCGCCGCTTCCGCCCGTGGTGAGCATCACCCCGTAGAACGACTGCCGCAGCACTTCCTGGAACCCCTTGCTTTTGCGGATGGTGTCGAGAGTCACGACATCGACCATGAGTTCGTCGCCGTACTTGTCTCGCCTGAATTTTATGACCGGGATATGCGTTTCCTTCATCTTGTGGCGTTGATTTCAAGTGGCAAAAATAACAAATTTTCTGTTTAATTTTCGCAAATAAAATGCGAGGCGAGACTTGGCCGGAAAGAGGCTTGACGATTGTGCTGGATAAATGTAAACTTTGAAAAAATCATACAAATACGGGATGGCGTTCCGAAATTGTATATTTTTGCCGTTCAAAACAACGAATAATGACGGAAATTGAAAAACTACGGAAAGCCTTGTGCGAAGCCGACGCTGTCGTCGTGGGTGCCGGCGCGGGACTCTTCACTTCGGCGGGCTTTTACCCTTTCCCCACCAAGGTGTAGCATTGGACCTGCTGTAGCCGCCACATCTACTACAACCGCTACGTGCCCGCCCCGAAACCCGTCTATGACAACCTGCTGAAACTCCTGAAAGACAAGGACTATTTCGTCATCACCACCAATGTCGATCACCAGTTCCAGAAAGCGGGTTTTGACAAACAAAAGTTGTTCTACACGCAGGGCGACATCACCCGTCTCCGCGTGGACGCCATCGTCAACGCCGCCAATGCACAGATGTTGGGCTGTTTCCACCCGTTGCACAGATGCATCGACAACGCCATCCATTCCGCGGCGGGCGTGCAGCTGCGCGAGGAGTGTCATCGGCTGATGCTGCAACAAGGGCATCCGGAACCGACGGGGCGGGCCAAAATCACCAAAGCCTACAACCTGCCGTGCAAGTACGTCATCCATACCGTCGGGCCCATCATTCCCAATGGCATTCCGACGGCATTCCAGAAGGAACAATTGGCCTCCTGTTACCATAACATCATGGCTTGTGCCGAAGAAAACGGTCTCGAAAGCGTCGCCTTCTGCTGCATCTCCACGGGAGAGTTCTGCTTCCCGAACCAGCTGGCCGCCGAAATCGCCGTGCAAACCGTCAAGGATTACCTGAACGCACATCCCGATTGCAGCGTCAAGCAGGTGGTTTTCAATGTGTTCAAGGATGAGGACAGGAATATTTATCAACCTATCATAAAATAAAGAAAAAATTGTATTTTTGCACTCGTAATTATTAGTTGTTTGGTTATGAGCAAAACGACGATGGGCAACAAATTGCCCCGGAAGCTGGAGCAAAAGATGCAGACGGTGGGCGAGCAAATCAGGTTGGCTCGCTTGAGACGTAATCTCAGCATAACACAGGTGGCTGAACGGGCCACTTGTTCGCCGCTAACCGTGGCGCGGATTGAAAAAGGCACGCCCACGGTGGCTATCGGTATCTATCTCAGGGTGTTATATGCTTTACAATTGGATGATGACATTCTGCTTTTGGCGCAGAAGGATGAGATGGGCAGAGCCTTGCAGGACCTCGCGCTGAAACACCGCGAAAGGGCGTCGAAAAAGGTTTAAAGTTGATGGTTTAATGGATAGAGTATGAAGACATTATATGTTTATGCGGATTTTGACTGGCTGGCTGAACCGATGTTGGTGGGCGAGTTGGGCTATGAGTCGCTTCGTGGCTCGGATAGCTATGCTTTCAAGTTCGATAATGATTGGCTTCGGCAATTCGGCAGTCTATTTCTGAGCGCCGACATCAACAACTATCCAGGACAGCAATACACCCAACCTGGACGTGACATTTTCGGTTGTTTCAGCGATGCCTTGCCCGACCGTTGGGGCAGGCTCTTGTTAAACCGACGCGAACAGATTTTAGCTGCCGAAGAACGGCGACCTGTCAGGAAACTCTCGTCATTTGACTATCTCATTGGCATTGACGACTTTTCGCGAATGGGTGGTTTCCGTTTCAAGACGATACCCGATGGCGAGTTCATTAACTGCGACAGTCATCTTCGCATTCCTCCACTGGCCGACCTTCGATCTTTGGTTGCCGCCAGTATGGAAATTGAGAAAAGCGAGGAGCAGAACCGCTTGCCCGAAATGAAATGGATACAGCAACTCGTTCATCCGGGAAGTTCGTTGGGCGGTGCACGTCCCAAAGCGGGTGTGCGTGACACAGACGGATGCCTTTATGTGGCGAAGTTTCCGTCCCGCAACGACGATTATGATGTGTCGCTGTGGGAGCACTTGAGCCATCTACTGGCGAAAAAAGGTAAATGCGGCAGAGACGAATGTCATTTCCACTGGTGAGAAATACCATGCGCTTCTCTCCAAGCGTTTCGACAGAACCACTGACGGACGAAGAATCCACTTCGCTTCAGCGATGACTCTTTTGGGCTTGACGGACGGTAGCGACGCTCAAACGGGTAACGGCTATCTCGACATTGTTGATTTCATCCTCCAGAACTGCTGTGACGTGGAGAACAATCTGCGTCAGCTCTGTGTGGCGTTCAACATCGCTATCGGCAACACGGACGACCATTTCCGCAACCATGGCTTCCTGTTCACCTCAAAGGGCTGGACACTCTCGCCCGCCTACGACTTGAATCCCACCTCTAACGAATACCAAAGTCTCCTCATCAATTCTTCAACCAACAAGTCCGATTTGAATCTCCTCTTGGGATCCTCGGAAGAGTACATGATTGGCAAAGATGAGGCATCAAAAATCATACAAGAGGTGACGAATGCCATCAAAGGTTGGCAAAAAATGGCCGATAGTCTTGGAATAGCGAAACGTGAAATGGAATTGTTAGGACAAATCCTTGATTGAGGATTTTTGTGTTTTTGCCGAAAAAACATATTATGAACCAAGAAGAATGCCTGATTTGCGGTGCGCCGCTAGAATATCTTGAACAGGACACGCTGATGGAGTGTGCGATATGCCACAAAAAGGAGAACAGCAAGACCCGTTGCGTCAACGGCCATTACGTCTGCTCCGATTGCCACACGGCAGGGATGGACACTATCGTCGGCCTCTGCCTGGCGGAGTCGTCAAGAAATCCCGTCGAAATCCTCAACAAGATGATGGAACTGCCGTTCTGCCATATACACGGTCCGGAACACCACGTGATGGTGGGCGCCGCGTTACTGACGGCCTACAAGAATTCCGGAGGGGATATAGATCTTCCCAAAGCCCTTGCGGAGATGATGAATCGTGGCAAGCAGGTTCCCGGAGGTGCTTGCGGTTTCTGGGGTGCCTGTGGCGCGGGTATCAGCTCGGGCATGTTCGTCTCCATCATCGCCAAGGCCACTCCATTGTCGCAGGAACTATTCTCCTTGCCGCACTGGATGACCGCCAAATCGCTGAACGCGATCGGTGACATCGGCGGTCCGCGCTGCTGCAAACGCGACTCCTACCTTTCCATCCTTTCCGCCATCGGGTTCGTGAAGGAGCATTTCGGCATCGAGATGGAGAAACCGCACATTGTCTGCCACTATTCGGCCCGTAACAACCAATGCATCGGCAAGAGATGTCCGTTTTCGCCCTTGAAGGAGACGACACATTAATGCGGCATCAAGCCGAGGTCTCCGCGTTTCAGATAAATATATAAAATTAGAAGTCCCATTACATTACAGCAATGAGAAAGAATCGGAAAAGAATTATCATCACAGCACTTGAGATTTTGGCTGTCTTGCTTCTTTTGGCTCCAGCTTATCGCCTGGCGTGTGGCATAGGCCTGAAAAAAAACTATTCCCAAAACGGCATTACCATATATGCCGATGGTGTTGAGCATAAAGAGGAGGCCAAGCAAATGGCAGAAACGCTTCGAGCGCAGTTGTTGGAGGTTGAAAGCGAGTATTTTCCAAAAATTTCTTTCTACTTTTGCCAGACGATGACCGGCTTTCGAACAAAGGCAATAGCGATTGGCAAACCTCTTGCTTTGTCACGAACCGGCCTGAAGGCAACTTTGATTCGTCCGTGCGACTGGACGAAAAATTCTATAGAACCACGAAAACCGGAACTTTTGCCACGCAGTCTTTCCTCGGTTTTGTTGCACGAAGCACTTCATCATTATGAAAGGGAAAAACTTGGTGCCGTTCGTTTTTTTATCAAAATGCGTACCGAGAATTGGAAAATCGAAGGGTTTTGCGAATACCATTCCGCTTCGTCCTCGTTCCCGACAGACAAAGGATTGCGTATTTTCTCTGGCGAAGACAGTTATGATTTTGTAACAACCAATGAGATAAAACCGGAATACTTCTATTTCGTGTCACGACTACGAACCGACTACCTTCTCAATTTCAAAAAAGTCAGTGAACGCGATTATTGGTCAACAAAATATGATGAAGATCAATTGGATGATGAAATCAGGCAGGCTTTAAGAGAAAAAAGATATGCTTTCACGGTGCTGTGATTGAACGAATCACCGAACAATGCCAACCCAACGGGCTGCAGGGAACCATCAAAGAACTTATTTAAGTTTCACAAGCTTTTTTTGTTGCATTTGTTGGCGTGTTTTCGTGATTTTCCGTTGGAGATTCCGCTCGCTCACTGTGTTCGCGGCGGAATTGTGCGCGCCTCCATATGAGACCAAGGGGAAGAAGATGGGCGGCGGGGAAATAGCTGCCGTTGCCTGAAGTTTCACGACCGCCGCCCATCTTCTTCCCCCTTTTTACTTGAATGTGGCGCACCATTCCGCCAGTGGCGATAGGAACTGGCGGAATCTCCTCCGTTCAAAGACAAATTTCCTCAAACAGTCTGAGGCACACTTGCTAAACTTGAGGAACTTACAATCAGACAAATAACTTTTTTGGCTGTCAAATGTTGTGGCTTTTTAGTAATTGTTATATGGAATAACGAGACAGCGGCATAATGGAGGATATGTTGAAATGTTATTCTTCCATAAATTCAACTTTATCGTTGAATTTTATGTGTTTGTGTTGAAAATAATTGTATCTTTGCGCCCATAAAATGAAAGCGAATTGCCAGACGATTTGTATATCGTTCCATATCGCCGAATATCCTTTGGCGTATCCATTTAAATAGTAGCATTATGAAGATACCAGTCAGTCCAATAACGGGAAAGCCTATGCGGGTGATTTATACACCTGATTCATGGGAATATAGAGGTGAAAAATACGAATTCACGTACATCTCATTTCGGGATGATGCCGAGGGGGAGAATTATACCACAACTGAAAGTGACAGCATCTGGTATAGCCATGCTACAAATCAGTATCGAGAGCGTCATGGTATCCCATATCAGGATGAGATTGTCGCCCTGCGTGAACTGTATGGTCTTAGTGCATCCAAAATGTCGGTGATATTGGGCTTCGGTGCAAATCAGTATCGGCTGTATGAAGACGGTGAGGTACCCAGCGAAAGCAACGGGAAAATGATTCGCAGTGCGATGAACCCGCAAGTTTTTCTCGACTTGGTGAAAAGTTCGAGGCATCAGCTTACCGAAAAAGAGTATGCAAAGATTTCAACTCGTGTGCAGGAGATTGTTGACCAGTATGAGCAGTGTGCCGAAGAGCAGCGAGCGGTCGAACGGCTGTTCCGAAGCGGCAGGGGACTTGCCAACGGTTTCGCACCGGTATCTACCAAGAGACTGAAAAACCTGTTACTGTATGTGCTGGGACAAATGGGCGAAACTTACCAAACGAAAATGAACAAAGTGCTGTTCTACATCGACTTTCTATCCTATCGCGAGCGCGGGATGGCCATTTCTGGCCTCGCCTACAATGCCATCGAGTTCGGTCCCGTGCCACAACGTTGGGACAGGGTTTACAGTGCGTTCGATGAAGTGGAAGAAAGGTTGAGGTTGGTCCAGAATCAGGAATGCGTGTCGTTAGAAGCGGCGGGTGAAGCGGACATAAGCTGTTTCACTGAGCAAGAGATGGCGATAATCAACGAAGTATGTGTGAAAGTCAAAAACATGACTTCGCGCGCCATTTCGAAAATGAGCCATGAGGAACCCGCCTGGAAAGACCACGTCGGCGACACCGAAACCATCCCCTTCAGTGACGCTTTCAAACTGGTCGGGATGTGATAATCCTCGATCCTTATTTCCATCCCCGTGTAACAACGGCACTTTCAAAATCCCGCATAGAAAAGGGGAAAATATTTCGTTTACTGAGTGAGATTTTGTATTTTTGCCAACTTATCAACCAGCCACGATGTCTGGATTACCGGCAATGAATATCAAGGATTTGGAAAACGATACGATATGAAACAAGAAATCAACCCTCAAGACTCGCCACGCGGATATGCTTTCGAGCTGTGGAAAACAGCTGGGATGCCGAAGGTGACGATTTTCAAAACCTTCGATATCACCCGAGTGTCTATTCCGAACTGTTCACCAATCCTTTCCTGGCCTGGGGCAAATACCGCCGAGGGTTCTTCAAAACGACGTTGCCCATCTCGTTCCAGTTCCACCATGCCCAGATGGACGGTTTCGAGGCCGCCCGCTTCCTCAACGGGCTGCAGGAGACTATCAACGGACTCAAAATAGGATAAATAGCACATTTGGCAATCCTGTGTGGTGGCTTCTTAGTGGTTGTCCTATACACGACATAGCACGCCATAACACATTTTGGACGAAACAGAAAGGTCTTTTATTTTCCCCCTGTCCTGAATGCCTTCGGACTCACGCCGACCGCGCGGCGGAAGAAAGTGCCGAAATGGCTCTGGTTCCGGAAGCCGAGGCGGTCGGAAATCTCCTGGACAGAAAGCGTGGAGGTCTGCAACAGCGACTTGGCTTTTCGAATCAGGATTTCGCTGATGCAGTCGCCGGCGGTACTGCCCGTCACCTGTTTCACCACATTGGCCACATACGTGGATGTAAGGTGCAACTCGTCGGCATACCATTTGATGTCGTGATGCTCGTGGCAGCATTGATCCACCAAAGACAGAAATCGTCCCGTCAATTCCTCAGCACGGGAAAGCGGTTTCTGCGAAGAAAGACTGTCGGTGTAAAATCCGTAAAGAAAAGACACAAGTGATCGGATAAGGTGCAGGATAGTCGTCTGCCGATTCGGGGTTTCCTTCCGCATCAGTTCCTCTACGAGATCAAGATAGAGCATTATCGTCTGCATATTGGGAGCATCAATCTGAGAGGCGGGGCGGACGTATGCGTAATGCAATTTGTCGTATGGCAATGAAAGCATCAGTTTCTCCGCAATGACAGGCGAAAAGGAGAGCAGCCGAATCTTCAAGTCCGGGCTGCTGCTGTTATAATGCAGCTCGTGGTCATTGAAGATAAATGCAGCAGCCGGCGCTTTCATTTCGATGCCAACCTGGTTGAATATTGCACTGAGCGTGCCTTGCGTGATGAAAAGGATAGCATAATGATTAGCGCGAAAGTACTCAGGCGTTTCCTCACCTATGTAATTCCCTATTTCAGCCACCTGAATCTCGTTGTTGTGCCACGAGGTTCGCGTTATGATTTTTTCCGAATCATACATAACAGGCAAATCGCCGTTTCTCTTCTTTTCAACATTCATAACATCTATGGTTTTATGTTTTAGAACAATTAATATTAAAATCAGAACAATTAAATCGTTGCTGAATCCACTAAGAATTGGCAAAAATACATTTTTTTTCAAATTGGAACATATAAAATAGAACACATTTTGTTGTCATGAGGACATTGCCATACCGCATTACGGATGTATTTTTGCAAAATTGTTTTCACTGATTCCATCCGTTATGAGAATTCTCTTTGTCATAGACACTTACGACACAAATAATAACGGTACCAGCATCTCGGCGCAGCGTTTTGCCGCCGAATTGCGCCGACGCGGGCACGAAGTGAAAATCCTCACTTCCGGAGAACCGGGCGAAGACCGTTTTGCCTTGCCCACGTACAAGATGCCCATATTCCAGCCGTTGATGGACAAACACAACTTCAATTTTGCCTATAATGAAAAAAAGACCATTCATGAAGCCATTGAATGGGCTGACATCATACATTGCTTCCTTCCGTTCGCCATCGAAGTGGAAGCCAAACGCTATGCCGACAAGATAGGGAAGCCCTCGACCGCCGCTTTTCACATCCAGCCGCAAAACCTTTGGTCGTCGGTGGGATTGGGCAAGGTGGATTGGATTCAGAACGGCACTTATCGGAGTTTCCGTACATTTTTGTACAACAAGTTCCGCCACATCCACGCCCCGTCGCAATTTATGGCCGATGAGATCAAGAAACGGGGTTACACCGCCAAAATCCACGTCATTTCCAATGGTATCCAAGATGCATTCCTGGAGACCGGACATCTCGTCCATCAACAGGGCAGGCCGGCCAAATCGCCTGAATTTGAGGGTAAAATACCGATCATCATGATTGGCCGTCTTTCGCAGGAGAAAAGACAGGATGTAATCATCAATTCAGTGCAATATTCGAAATATGCCGACAAAATACAGCTGATTTTTGCAGGAAAAGGTCCCGAGTACGATCGTTATGTGGAACTTGGAAAGCAGTTGAAAAATCCGCCCAAATTTGTCTATCTCGAGCAATAGAAACTGATTAACTTGTTGTTGCAGTGCGACTTGTACGTACATGCCAGCGATATGGAGAGCGAGGCCATCTCGTGCATCGAGGCATTCGCCACCGGGCTGGTGCCGGTCATCGCCAATTCGGAGGTCAGCGCCACGCCGCAGTTCGCCCTCGACGGCCGAAGCCTGTTCAAGCCCGGCAGCCCCAAGGACCTCGCCCGCGCCATCGACTACTGGCTTGATCATCCGAATGAGCGGGAATATATGGGAAAACTTTACCGTGTGGCGGCAAAGAAGTACAGTCTGGCCAACTCGGTGCGAATGTTTGAGGAGATGTTGAACGAGGAAATCGAGGACAATGCAAAACAATCTGTTCAAGATTGAAACGGCTTTGTTCACCCTGCTTCTGCTCCTGATTTCCGTTTTGGCTCATTCACAAACGGAAGGAACTACTTCCCCTGTAATCCACTCAGATGGATCTGTCACTTTTTCCTATAAAAACCCTTCCGCCAAGCGAGTCAAATTATTCTGCGACTGTGATTTGCGAAATAACAACTATAACATTGAGAGGGAAAACCTGCAGTCCGTTCGTATGAAACCAGATAGCAACGGCGTGTTCACCTTTACCACAAAACCACTCCCCCCCGGAAGTCTATACCTACCAGTTCAAGTCTCACGGACGACGATTTGTGGATCAGGACAATGCGGACTCCGTTCGTGTCTTGAACACCAGACGAAGTGTGTTTGTGTTATCCGGTTCTACCTTGTCTGATTTATGCATTAAGGATTCTTTGCATGGCAGAATTGAATTTTTTGAGATATGGGACACGGCCTGTGGAAAGACTAGACGCATACTGTTGTACCTTCCTCCCGATTATGACCGAACCGAGCAACTTTATCCTGTTCTTTACTTGTTGCACGGAATCAACGGGTACGAAAAGGCCTGGCAAGACAAAGGGTGCGCCGTGCAGCAAGTGGACAAACTGATACGACAAGATAAGATTGTGCCTATGGTTGTGGTGATGCCGGATGTGAATCCGCGAAAACTTATCGGGCAAAAAGAGACGATAGGCATGATGCAGAACCTGCTTCATTATCCCTCCTGGCTGCATCGCGACTTTGAACGGGTGTTCCCACAAATGGACAGTCTGCTGTCTATCCACTATCGTATATCCTCCGACAGGAAATCGCGGGCTGTCGCTGGATTATCCGCAGGAGCTATGCAAGCTTGCAATCTTGCCAATGTTAATGAAAACCGCTTCCAATATGTGGGCTTATTTTCTCCCGTAGTGCATCGTAAACAACTGCCGACAGATCAGAGTACCACGTACTGGATTGGCTCTGGAAAAGTGGACATTTTCCATTCACAAAGCACACGATTTGTCAAAAAGATAAAAGACAAGCAGATTTCTTTCGTCTATTATAACTCAAGCGGAGGGCATACATGGCGAAATTGGAGACTCTATCTTTCTGAATTTCTTCAATTCATATTTAAAAACACATGCAAATGAGAAAATATTTCTTTCTGTTTTTGACATCCATCCTGAATTTGTCCCTTTATTCCCAAGAGCGAATTGAATATCTTCCTTACGGCAAGATGGACTCTTGGACGGTGCGTTACATCAAGGAGTCGTTTTTGTTGGGCGGCAAGACCCGTGCGCTGTATGTCATCGCCAAGACTGACACCCTACGGCAGAACAAGCCCTATCCCTATGGCAAGAATGGCTCTCCGTGGGGCACGAGCAATGCCTACGCCAAAGTGTGCGGAGTGGAGAAAGCCGTCGTTCACGAAACGACCGACGGCTCTGATGCTTGACTACAAAGCGGTTATACAGCAGGGCAAGTCTATGGTACGGGCCACAGGATCCACTAAAGTGACCACTGTTCAAGGGCAGGATGCGGGCGAGATCATACTGTTTCTGCAGCACCGCTGGGAAGACGCCGACGGCAACATCTTCGCCTATCGCGTAGGAACGGCATCAGAACGCATCACGAAAAGTGTCCCCGACTGGAAAAACAGCCATCGCGTGCCCATACGCTATGGGGACATAACCAAAACTCCAAACTACAAGTCTTGGGAGAGATTGTCAAAAGACCGTTATATGGCCCGCAATTCAAAAGGGAAGATGGTTCCTGTGCAAGAGATTGGCTATAAAGCGGATGCGACGCCCACCCATCTGATTCTGCAGATTTCCGCCGGCTGTCAGGAAGCGTTCACCGGCTGTCCAGGCAATGTGTTGTGGGTTGACAACATACGGTTGGTGTATTGATCCAATAGCCCGCACCGTTTACTGTAGACAACAATCCCCCAACTACACCCATATTCCCTTTTGCAAACTAATGAATATCAAATTTTTACCACATTTGGCATGGGGGCGAGATAGTTGTAATTTACAACCACATCGGCGTTTTTTGTATCTTTGCCGCTCAAAAACAGAAAAGCCCTTATGAAAGTTAAAACCCTCATCATTGCAACTTTCGCCCTGCTTGCGGCGGTGAGTTGCTTCGGACAAAACAAAAAGTACAAAAGCATCTACGACATCACGGTCAAGAATATCAAAGGCAATGACGTGTCGCTGGCCGACTACAAAGGCAAGGTGCTGTTGATCGTCAATGTGGCGAGTAAGTGCGGGCTCACCCCGCAATACGAAGGCCTCGAGGCCCTCTATCTGAAATACAAGGACCAAGGACTGGAAATTCTGGCGTTCCCCTGCAACCAGTTCCTCGAACAGGAGCCCGGCACCAACGAGGAGATCCAGAATTTCTGTTCGTTGACCTACAACGTCACTTTCCCGCTGTTCGACAAAGTCGATGTCAACGGGAAGAAAGAGAGTCCGCTTTACACCTTCCTGAAGTCCAAAGCCCCGTTCACCGGCTATCCGGAGGGCTACGAAGCTTTCGCCGCCCAGCTTGACATGATTCACCAAAAAACGGGTTCCGGTTTCGACAAAGGCGATGCCATCAAGTGGAACTTCGGCAAGTTTTTGGTTTCCAAAGACGGCAAGACCATCCTGCGCTTCGAACCGATGGTGTCACCGGAGGATTTGGAGGAGGCAATTCAACGGATGCTGGGAGAGTGATTGCCGACTGCAGTCGCCTTCGTTGCCAACGTATTGGCGAGTGTGATCGCTCTGCAGACGTTTTCGCGCAAAGACGCGAACACTTTGGCAGGTAGCGACATAAGGTGGGAATAACTCAAAGCTCGGTAGGGAGTCATTCCGGAGACATGAGACGCACCGATAGGCGTAGCGTGTTGTTATTTTCAATGCGTTGTGGTGCATCACCGAAGCTTTGACTCTATGCCCAAACAAAGCTTTTGTTTGCGTAAGACACAAGCTTTTCCACTTTCAGACTCAAGATTTGAGGTTTCGAATTTTCTTCTGAAAACGGAACATCCCGCCACTATCTTCATCGGCTGATTCCGGATCGTTTGCGTCGGGGTGATGGTTGTTGAAATACTCCACGATGTGGAAACCGCAGCGGTTGACATAGAAGTGGATGTTGCGCTTCTCGAAATAGGGTGTGTTGGTTTCCCAGACCGTCACTTCGGGGTGCAGCTGTTCGATAAGGCACCAGGCTGAATAACCGATGCCCTTGCTGTGAACCTCGGGGTTGACAAACAGCAGCTCCAATTCGCCGCACCCGCCTTTCACGCTGATAACGGCACCGCCAACCTTCTCCCCGTCAAGGAGAACGCGGTAGGTTTCAGCATTTTCGCCATCAATGGATGCTTCGATGGTGGCACGGGAGATGATTTCCCCGTCTTCTTCAAAATGGTCGTCACGGAGACCGAACTCTTCGGTGGCGCCGTACTTGAACGCCCGCTGGTTGTCGAGGATGAACTGCTCGCGGTCGTCGTGTTGCAGCGGCAAGAGGGTTACACTGTTATTGAATTTGGCTTTCATTGTATTGATTTGTTTTTACGGACTCTTTCCTGAATTTTCTGAAACACGACAAACAACACCGGCACGGTGAGCAACAAACCGAGCGTGCCGAACAGCATTCCACCGACCACACAGACCCCGATGATGCGGCTGCCGTTGGCGCCCACGCCCGATGCGAACATCAGGGGGAGCATTCCGATAATCATCGTCAGCGAGGTCATCAGGATGGGACGCAGACGCACTTTGGCGCTGCGGAGTGCCGCTTCAGCGAGCGACATCCCTTCGAGGCGCGCCTGCGAAGCGTACTCGGTGAGCAATATGGCCGTTTTCGACAGCAGACCCACCAACATCACCATCCCGATCTGCATGTAGATGTTGTTCTCCACGCCGAACAGCTTGGCGAACAGCAAACTGCCCGATAGACCAAAGGGCACTGACAGCATAACCGCTAACGGAATGAAGATGCTTTCGTAGAAGGCCACCATCACAAGATAGGCAAACACGATGCATATCAGGAATATGAAGATCACTCTGCCGGATGTCTGGCTCTCCTCACGGGTGATGCCGCCAAACTCAATGCTGTAGCCCACGGGCAACTCTTTTGTGGCGGTCTCTTGGATGGCCTTGATGGCACGACCGGAACTGCTGCCCTCCGCCACGATGCCTGACACATCGATGCTGGGGAACATATTGAAACTGTTGATGGACTGTGGCATATACTCCTTGGTGAGGGTGACGAACTGGTTGATGGGCATCATCTCGCCGCTTTCGGAACGCACAAAGAGACTCGCCAACGACTCGGGTCGGTTGCGGTCGGAAGGGCGGAGCTGCAAATCCACCTGATACACCTTGTTGTATTTGTTGAAGTTGGAGATGTAGTCACCGCCCAAGTAAGCGCCCATCTCGTTGAGAACGGTGGAGGGTGCGACCCCCATCTTCTTGCACCGCGCCACATCCAAATCCACGCGGTACTGCGGATAGTTGACATCGTAGCTTGAATAGATCTCGCCGATTTCCGAGCGCTCGCTGAGCTTTTCCATAAAACGGGTGGTGACCGCGTGCAGCGTTTTGGCATCCTGCCCGTTGCGGCCTTGCACCGAGAACTCGAAACCGCCGTTGCCGCCATAGCCCTCCACCATACCCGGTTCCGAGACGAAGCTCTGCGCCTCCGTTTCCTGGGACAAAATCGCGTCTATTTTCTCCATAATGGCGGAAGAGGAGTGCGCTTTTCCTCGGCGTTCTTTCCACGGTTTCAGCTGGACGAAGATGTTGGCACCGGCTCCGACACCCACCACGCCGCCGACATCCTGCACCTCGGGCAATTCGCGGATCTTGTCGCAGTTACGGTTCATCATCTCGAAAGTCTTGTTGGCCGTGTAGCCCGGCGGAGGCGTAAGGTCCACGAAGAGCGTGCCCATGTCCTCGTTGGGGATGAAACCCGTGGGCACCACCTTGAAGAGAAAGCCGAACAGCAGCAGCGTGACCGCCACACTGCCGACCGTAAGCCATTTGCGGCCAAGCAACCAGCGGACCATTTTGGTGTAATGTTTTAACAGGGTGTTAAAGGTGATATCGTATGCGGTACGAATCCTTGATTGCAGAGACGATGTTCCCGATTTTTGTAGAGACGCGCCATGGCACGTCTCTACCGATGACGGTTTCAACATCAATGCGCACAATGCCGGTGACAATGTCAGTGCGTTGACCAATGAAATGCCCACCGCGACAGCCATCGTCAGACCGAACTGTTTGAAAAAGATGCCGGTGGTGCCGCCCATAAACGCCACGGGGAAGAAGATGACCATGAAGACCAGCGTGGTGGTGAACAGCGTGACAGAAAGACCGCTCATGGCTTCCTCCGTGGCTTTACGGGCGGAGGTTGTAGAGACGCGCCATGGCACGTCTCTACTTTGCCGTGTTTTCACCGCCTCCACCACCACAATGGAGTCATCGACCACGGTGCCGATAACCAGCACCAACGCAAAGAGCGTCAGCAGGTTGACGGAAAATCCCGCCACCTTCATAAAGGCGAAAGTGCCGATGAGCGAGACAACGATGCCGACAGCGGGAATCAGCGTGGCGCGGAAATCCTGCAGGAAGAAGAGCACCACAACCAACACCAGCACAATGGCAATGACGAGTGTCAGAATCACCTCGCGGATGGAGGCGAAGAGGAAGTCGTTGGTGTTGTCGAAGGTGACGATTTTCACGTCCTTGGGCAGTGATTTCTCGGTTTCGGCCAGCAGTTTGTCGATTTCGAGGTTGATTTTGGTGGCGTTCGAGCCAGCCATCTGGCTCACCGAACCCATCACGCCCGGATGCCCGTTGATGCTGTTGATGTAGTCGTAATCCGACTGTCCTAACTCCACATCCGCCACATCCTTCAGCAGCAGCTCCTCGCCAGTGGGCAGCGAGGCAATCACAAGGTTCTCGAACTCCGACACTTCGGTCTTGCGGCCCGTATAGCGCAGCATATATTGGAACACATTGTCGGAGTTGCTGCCCAACGAACCGACGGAGGCCTCGAGGTTCTGTTCGGCCAGCACGGCGGATATGTCGCTGGGCATCAGCTTGTGACGCGCCATCACGTCGGGCTTGAGCCAGATGCGCAAGGCATATTGCGCGCCCCACACCTCCACTTTGCCCACGCCCTTGATGCGCAGCAAGGCGGGCCGCAGGTAGTTGTAGAAATAGTTGCTGAGGAAGTTCTCGTCGTAGGTGCCGTTGGGACTCTCCAGCGCGATGATGCGGAGCTGGCCGGGTTGCCGTTTCTCGGTGGCCACGCCCGTTTGCAGTACCTCGGCGGGTAGCTGCGCCTGCGCTTGTATGACGCGGTTCTGCACGTTCACGGCGGCCATATCGGCATTGGCACCCTGCTCGAAGTAGATGGTGATGCTGGCCGAGCCGTTGCTGGCCGACGAGGTCATGTAGGTCATCCCCTCCACCCCGTTGATGGCCTCCTCCAACGGCATCACCACGCTCTTGTGCACCGTTTCGGCACTCGCGCCTGGATAACTTGCCCACACGTAGATGACCGGCGGCGCGATGTCGGGATAGCGCTCCACCGGCAGCGACAGCAACGAAATTACCCCCAACAGCACGATGAACACGCTGATGACGAGGGAGAGCAAGGGTCTGGTTATAAAGGTTTTGACGGTCATAATCACTATTCTTTATGGAAGAGCAAAAATAGCAAGTAAGACCGAGAGTATGGTGTATAAAAGTGAACCGATATTGTATGTTTTCGGAACTTATTGGAGATTTTTGTATTCGGATTATGTCAACGATAATGGATTTATTTCCTTTTGAAGGGCGGGCAAGATGCGTACAATGGCTTCAGGGAATGAACAGAAAGATGAATGATTAAATATCTTGATTATCATCGGGTTATATATTTTGTGAAAAATTCACGTGAAATTTTCACGCCATATAGAGAAAAATTTGTATCTTTGCAGCCCTTATGAATTTGTAATATCATTGTTATGTTATTGAGAATCACCTTTCAAAATATATTGTCTTTCTATGAGAAGACCACATTTGACATGTTCCCGAATCCGAAACGTGAGATTTTTGCCAATCATATCAATACAAATGAAAAAATCCCGCTACTCAAGCATGCTTTGATATACGGGGCTAATGGTTCGGGCAAATCTAATTTCGTAAAGGTGTTGCAATTCTTAAAGTCATTTGTGACAATGGACAATTTCTTGAATATCATTGATTTGAATGAATTTGTCTTTCAATTGGTTCGCACCAATAAAGAACCAATGAAAATTGAAATTGAATTTTTCACCAAGGGTAATTATTATATTTACCAATTGGAAATCCAGCGTTCTCAAAAGAACAACATTAAAGAACGGCTGCTATTGTCTGGTCTTGGCGAACAGGATGATTCTTTGGTATTTGAGAGGTTTGGTGATGTCGTGTCCCCAACTACCGACAACAAACTTTCAACAGATTTGTTGAAAAAGAACAATGGTTCTTCTATAATCTGTTTGAACACTAAATATCCTGTGATTAATGAAAAACACATTCAAGTTGTTCATGATTGGTTTCTTAATGATTTTGATATCATCACCATCAACTCTCAAACACCTTTTTTGATTGGCATGATGTCGAATGACAAGCAACTACTTGATTATGCCAACACCCTGCTTTCGAGTTTGCATATCACGGATTCGCTCAAAGTAGGTGAAACACCTGTTAAAAAGTGGATGTCTAATAAGAAAAACGCCTCGGAACTACAACAAATGCTTCTCAAGAACCCTATAAGTGAGCATACTGGATTGACATCCTTTTCCAACAATCGAAACAATTTCAACATTACCATGAAAAACGGAGAACAAATTGTTCAAGAATTTCTATTTGAACAATTAGGCATTGGCGGTTATAAAAAGAAAATGAATATTGCAAGCCAATCCGATGGGACTGTACGCTTACTCACGCTGATACCGGCTTTATATTATGCCAGTAAAGGAAAGGTTGTGGTGATTGACGAGGTTGAAAACAGCATGCATCCTAATCTCATCTACAATCTGCTGAAATACTTTTTCAACAGTGAATCAAAAGGGCAACTCATCTGCACCATTTGACCTTGTTCCAAGACCAACAGGATTTAATTCGTCCTGATGAGTTGTGGAAAGTTGAAAAGGAGAATGGCAATTCTAAAATGCATTCGTTTAATGACTATAAGATACACAACACCATGAATATTGAGAAAGGGTATCTTGAAGGTCGATATGGCGGAGTGCCTCAAATCTCAATCATAGAATAAATGGCAGACGACAGATATTATCAGAAGGGTAATCCCGAGAAAGAGCCATTGGAGGCCGTTGCAGACAAAAATGTTACTTCATCAGCTTTCAATGATGTTGCATTGTTTGTTTCAAATTCCGCATATACAAAACCTGAAGCCACACTTCAGCCTAAGGCATTCCTGATTGTTTTTTCTGGTGGCACAGAAAGGGAAAAGAACTATTTCTACCTAATAAAGCACAATCCATCGTTATACCCAGATATAAAAGTTGATTTTTTTGCTGAGCCAAATTTTGAAAAAGGAGGCAAACCATTAATAACAAGTTTTGCGATAGCCAAGGTGAAAGAATATCGGGAATCGGCAAGTGTGGATAATCCTGACAGTTTCTGGTTGCTAACTGATGTTGACCATTTTGAACAGTTCCTTGCAGAAATGAGGGCTGAATGCGACGAAAACGGCATACAGTTAATCATAAGCAATTCTTGTTTTGAAGTATGGTTGTATTACGCTGAAAAAGCAGACAAGTGCATAGGGTTTGATATTCCTGACGACAAAAACAAAATAAGTTCTGCATTTAAGTCTTGGGCAAACACACAAATCAAAGGCGGATTAAAACCCCGAAAGGCAATCTTGATGATTGAGCAGAATATCGCGAATGCCAGAGCAAACTATTATGAGGAAAATGGGCTTCCAACTCTGTTCTCTACCCAAATGTTTCATTTGGCAGAAGAAATGTTGCCATACGTTAAAGAGGGAAATCAGAAGATTGTTGATGGAAAGATTTTTCCACGATAACAAAGTGAAATAGCCATGATCTGAACTTGTAGATGTTGCTAAAACGGCATAATCCATCCTTTACCTCACTTTCGTTCCTTCCTCCACAAACCCTGCCCCCTTGGCTATGATCACATCCCCTTCTTCAAGACCGCTAATCACCACGTACTCTTTGCCGTTGTTCTGCGGTGCCACCTGGATGATGGTGGAGACTGCCTTGCCGTCCGCCACTTTCATCACATACACCTTGTCCTGGATGCTGGAGGTGGCCTCCTGTGGGATGACGATGGCGTTGTGCAGTTCGGTGGGGATAACGATTTTGCCCGTGCCGCCACTGAGCAACATACCGTCGGGGTTGTCGAAGCGGGCGCAGACCGAGACGGCACCCGTGCGCTCGTCCACCACGCCGCTGATGCTCTCCACACGACCGGTATGTTCGTAAAGGGTGCCGTTGGGCAACAGCAACCGCAGTTCGGGCATTTGCCTTATCGCCGTTTCCATACTTTTGTGTTCGGAAAGGTACTGCATCACCGTTTTTTCCGTCATTGAGAAATAGACCCGCATCTGACGATTGTCGGCCACCACGGTGAGTCCGTCCTGGATGGAAGGTCCCACAAGGTCGCCCTTGCGGTAGAGGATTCGGCCCACTACGCCGTTGGACGGACTTCGGATTTCGGTGTAACTGAGATCGTTTTGGGCGGAAGTGAGGGCCGCTTTCGCTGCTGCGAGGTTCGCTTTCGCCACATTGAGGTCGCTCTCGGCCAGCGAGAGTTCGAAGTCGGAGACGACCGATTTCTGCCGCAAGTTCTTCTTACCGTTGTATTCCAACTGCGCCTTGTCCAAAGCGGCCGTCATCATCTGCACGTTGGCGCTGGCCGACTCCACTGCCGCCCGGCTGGGTGCATCATCGAGACGAAACAGCAGTTGACCTTCGCGAACACGCTCGCCCTCTTTCACATACACACCTATCAGATGCCCCTCCACGCGAGGAATGATCTTGATGTCTTGGGCACCCTGGATAGAAGCAGGATATTCCTCGTTCAAGGTGTAATCCTGCGCCGTGACCGTGAGCAGCTCATGGATTTCTGGCTCGTTTTGCTCCTTTTTCGCTTTATTCTGGCACGACACCATCAGGAACAACGCAGTTGCCAACATCAATAATCTATTGATTCTCATATAATTGCAAAATTTCATTTCAATTCTGTTTAATAATGCAAAAATACCGCGCCGAAAGGGAACAAAGGTGTATAATGGTGAACCAGTATTGTATATTTTCGGAACTTTTGTATTTTTGCCGAATGAAAATCACCATCCAACAATATCACCACGGTGCAGAAATCGTGAAATCCAACCTCAACGGTTTTTGGCTCTGCCGTGTGCTCAAAGGCATCATACGGGTACTTTTTGAGCAGAAAACGCACAAATTATCTGCCGGAACAGTGTTTGCCGTGCAAGAAGGCGCGACGTTCCGCGTGCAGTCGTCCACCAAAAATATGGTCGTGGAGGTTATGACCTTTGACGAATCGCTGATGAATGTCGTATATGCTTTGCTTGGGGCGGAGGCCGACATCGGGACGCTGGAAACGACCTTTTGGAACGACACAACACTGGATGAGCCCTTTGGCCGAATGTTTGCCGCTGATTATGAGCTGCTTCGGATGGCAGTAGGGCAACCCGATCTCATCGCCCGCCACAAAATGATCACCGCCAGTCTTGTCCACCTGCTGCTTTCCATCTTCAATGCGGTAGGAGAGGCCACCACTTCGTCGTCAGGCGACAACAGCAAACGTTCGCGTCAGCTGTTGAACCATTTTTTCGAGTTAGTCGGCGAAAACACTCCATCAGGATGCCGCAATATCACCTACTATGCCAACAAGCTCTGCGTATCAGAGCGTTATCTCTTCAAGGTCTGCAAAAAGGAAACCGGCAAAACGCCGAAGGAACTTATCCATCAGTTTTTAATCGGTCAAATCAAGAACGCCCTGCTGACTACCGAGATGACCCACCAGCAGATTGCCGACCAGTTCGGCTTCCCGGACCAGTCGGCTTTCGGACAGTTCTTCAAGCGTCAGGAGGGGATGTCGCCTTCGGAATTTCGGAAGAGGTATAGGTGATGCGTATGTAGATAATAACCTTACCTGAAACTCTTCCTGAACGCCAGCGGAGAAACGCCTTCGTTGCGCTTGAAGAACTGTCCTAACGAGGCCTGGTCGGGGAACCCCATCACGTCGGCCACCTGCTGAATGCTCCAGTCGGTGCTCAACAACATTTTCTTGATATTGCCGATTATTTGATAGTCAATCAGCTGCTTCGGCGTGAGCCCCGTGTTTTCCTGGCAAATCTTGAACAGATAACGGGGAGTGATGTGCAGCTGCTCGGCGTAGTAGTCCACCGAACGGCGTAGCACTTTTTCCTCGCCGAGCATCTTGAAGAAACGGTTGGCGAATTCGAATGAGCGGTTTTTCGGCGGGTTGCTCACCGTGCCACCGTACATCTTCAGCTGGTCAAAGGTCATCAGAAGATAGTTGGTGACGATGTTCAAGGCCACCCGGTCGCGGTAGAACATCTCTTCCGCATCCGGCAGCCCCCACAGTTGCTCAAAACAGAGGTTCATCATAGGCACGTTGCAGAACCGGTAAGTCTCGGGCGTGGCCATGGACAACACCGTTTTGAAATCGCTTGACATATACGGATACACGTTCACCATAAAGCTGTCGGGCAGACGGATGAGCCGTAGCTGAAAGCTGTCGTCCGTGACCGGTATCTCGAATGTCATAAACTGCGGCACGAAAAAGTTGTCGCCTCCGCGAATCTCCACCTCGTAGCCTTTGAATTTCGCCTTGCAGTTTCCGCTCAGGCACTGCACCAACAAGCTCTCCCGCTTCCGGTCACTGAAAAACCGTTGCGAGCCCGAATAGAACTCTGTAGAATAGAACGGTTTTGGCGGGTCGTTTTCCATTTCCAAGCAATTTTGGCCGCAAAAATACAATTTTATTCCGAAAATCAATAATTCTGTTCAATTTTTAAATAATATGGAATTATCGCAAATTGTACTTTTGCCGCGAAAAAGCCGTATATAATTGGCCGTCCTTTTTACAGGGTGGGGGAGGACGACCATCACAAGCCACCCCTTACAAGCAAAATGAAAAAGTTTAGAATTGTTTTGGCAGTCTGCTTTGCAGCTGTGGTGATGAGCGCCTGCAACCTCATCCCTTCATTGAACCCTGACGAACCGACGGTGACCAATAAAATTGTGGGCACCTGGTATGTCTCCCTGACGAACAGCAATGTGTGCCCCTCCAATGAAATGGAGGTCACGGTGTTCAAGTCGGACAACACCGGAAAATGGTGTCGCGTGGAAAATGGCGTGTGGGTGGAGACAGCATTCACCTACACGACCGCAAACCATCAGGTGACGCAAACTTTCCCGAATGGGGAAACCAGACAGCTCACTATTTCATCCATCGGTAACAACACGATGCTTTTGAAAGACGAACAGACCAACCACACGTGGAATCTGCTGAAAGCCAGTCACAACTACAACATGTTACTTGTCGGCAGCTGGAAACGGACCACGGAGCCTTTGAACGAGCCCAACACGCTCAATGATGTTTACACGCTCAATGCGGACGGATCCTACAGCGTGCTGCGTGCCGCCACGGGTCTGACCGAACAAGGCACATGGATTGCCTACGGGTGCGTGCTCTGTCTGTCCGGGGAGACATTCCCGACCCGCACGATGACATCCGCCACCGGTTACAATCTGGATATGTCGTGGCAGACGGTCACTGCTGACCACCAGCCTTCCGCCTGCGCGATGCAACGCATCAACTGAGCCGTTTAATCAGGAATTCCTTAGTGTTTTAATCCCGCATGTAAGTTGTACATGGCGGGATTTTTTTGTGTTGTTAAATCGACAAATTTTCTACTTTTGCATTCCTATTCCAATAGAGCATTTAAGTAATTACGAATTAAAACATAATCCCTTATGAAACAACCGATTAAAACAACCGAAGCCATTTTCCCGATGCCCGTTCTGCTCGTCGCCACCTACAACGAGGACGGCACCGTTGACGTGATGAACGCCGCCTGGGGCACCATGCTCGACCGCGACCGCGTGGCCCTCAACCTCACCGAAACCCACAAGACAGTGGAGAACATCAAAAGACGCAAGGGCTTTGTGGTCCACATCGCCGACGCCGCCCACGTGGTGGAGGCCGACTATTTCGGTGTGGTGTCGGGCCACAAGGAGAAAGACAAGTTCGCCAAGAGCGGTCTCACCGCCACCAAATCCTCATTGGTGGATGCTCCCGTCATCAACGAGCTGCCCATCGCGATGGAGTGCGAATTTATTGAATACCAAGGCGATGACACTGGCCTGGGTGTTATCGGCAAGGTGCTGCAAACCTCCGTGGAGGCCGACAAGATGAAGGAGGGCAAAGTGGATATCGACGCCCTGAAGGCCATCGCCTTCGACCCCTACACGCACGGCTACTACCTTGTCTCCCAGCGCGTTGGCGAAGCCTTCAAGGATGGGATGAAGCTGAAAAATGACGATTTAGCTCAACGATGAAGATATGAAGTTTCTTTACTTGCTTACTGTAAATTGTCTTTTCATCCTAATCGCGGGATGTACTGCCCCTCAATCGAAAACGGATTCTGCGGCCGTTGAAAACGTTCCAAGGGCTGAGATAGAAATGGTACCCTACGAAAACCAGATATGGATTGATAATTTTCTTTCTGCAGACAGTAAAGACACATTGCAAATACAAATCTGGTCAGAGACGAACAAACAGTTTATATCTGAAGTTCCCAATGACACCACTAATGATTGGTGGTGCTGGTTTCAGGAGCAAAACATAATGGCTGTACTCAACCTAAAGGATGTTGAGCCACTTTATCTTCGCAATGTATATGCTCTCGCACAATGTTTTCCTATTACCGAAGGTGATAAGCGAGCGATAGTCATCGTTCCTTATGTTGCACAACCATCGTATTGGGTTAGCTGCTATATATACACCATCAACGATAATAAATGGAAAGTATTAAAGTCCTTTGACATAGCTCTTTGGGATAATGACGGAACGGAAAGCCTGAGGAAATGCCTGATCAAAAAGGACGGGCGATGGATGTACGTAGACCAATCTGACATCGACATAGAAGCAAAAGAGAACCCATATCACTATCTTTTCGATTAAGTGCTGAAATCCAATGAAGGAGCATCTTTATATAAATGGCCCTACGGATCACGCGAACCTTCACGGATTCTATAACGATGCCGTGACAAATAATTTCTTCAACCATTTCCATCACTTATTTGGATGACAAATCAAAATTTTATGAAAGAAATATCTCCTGACGAGTTGTATGAATTATATGAGGACACCTTACACCAATGTGGAAGCCACATATTCAATTATCCTGATGATGTTATTGAGATGATGGTTTTTGAGGAATTTAATATCGGGGCTACAAGTTTTTTACACGATGATTCCCTAAACAGGCTCTTGAATAATCATCTGATAAGCAAAGAAAAATATGATTTAAGTAGAAAAATCCGAGCATTATTTTTTGAAATAGAAGACAGTGAAGATTTTACAGTGGATTGTTTAAGGCATTCAGAAAAATGGAAACATTTGATCTCCCTTGTGGACGAAGCTGCTCGAATGTCATAACCAATCCTTGAAATTCGTTCATCATAATGAACAAAATTCAAAGATTTTCCATTATGTTCATTATGGTCAACAAAAACGACTAACCCAACGTATAATAAGAAAATCATTTTAATCCCCAAAAATATGACAACCCACAACATCAATACCGACCGCGTTTTCAGCATCTTCCGTGAGCTGAACCGGATTCCGCGCCCCTCGCACCACGAGGAACGCATCGCCGACTACCTTTGCCAGTTCGCCGAGCGGCTGCATCTGGAGTACGAGCGTGACAAGGAGAACTGCGTGGTGATTCGCAAACCCGCCACCCCCGGGCACGAGATGGCCGAGCCCATCGTGCTACTCAACCACATGGATATGGTCTGCGTGGGGATGAGCGACCCGCTCAACGACCCCATCGAGGCTTACGAGGAGGGCGGGTGGATGAAGGCCCGCGGCACCTCGCTGGGCGCCGACAACGGCATCGGACTGTCGATGGCGCTGGCCGTGCTCGAAGACGACCGCATCGCGCACCCCGCCCTGGAGGTCATCACCACGACCAACGAGGAGGACGGTATGTCGGGCGCCTCGCAGCTCAGCAAGGACTTCCTCAAAGGCCGCAAGGTCATCAACCTTGACTCAGAGGACTACGACACCATCACCACCGGGGCTGCCGGTGCCTGCCTGCAGTTCCACCGCCTCCCCGTGAAACGGCTGCCAGCACCCAAGGCTGGCCAGTGGCACCGCATCCGCATCGCCGGCGGATTAGGCGGCCACTCCGGCGTCGATATTAACAAGGGACGCTGCAGCGCGGTGGAACAGACTAAAATCATTCTGAAAGTAATCCGCAAGGAAGAAAATATCGAAGTTGCTGACATCCAGATCGGTGAGGCCAACGCCTCGATTGCGTCGTCGGGCGAGATGGTGATTTGGACCGAAAACAACGGGGCCTCCGAGTTTGTAAAGGAGTTGTTGGACAACATCAACCAGACGTTCCACAGACAGTATGGGGGCACAGACCCGAATATCACTTGCCGCATAGAGGAATGCGAAAGGCGTGAGACGGTCATCCCCAAAGAGACAGTTGCGGCTTTGGTCCGCAGTTTGGAGAAGGTGCCGCAGGGCGTGGTGAAGATGAGCGCGGCGATGCCCGGCACGGTAGAGACCTCCAACAATGTGGGGCGCATCGTGGCGGAAGAAGACCACCTTTTCGTCTCCACCCACACCCGCAGCTTCGTTGACGACGACATGGCCGCGTTGAGCAAGACGATTGCCGCGACCTTTGCCGAAGCAGGCGCCGTTTCCGAGGTCGTGATGTCGGCCCCGGCGTGGCAGGAAGACCAGCAGTCGCCGTTCCTGCAGCGGGTCAGCGACACGTTCCAGGACGTGCTGGGCTGGCGTCCCCGCATGGTGGCGATGCACTTCGTGTTGGAGGCGGGCTTCTTCGTGCAGCACTATCCCGGCATCCAGATCGCCAGCATCGGTCCGCGCATCGTGGAGCCGCACTCCACCAGCGAGCGCGTGGAGCTCTCGACCATCCACGACATCTGGCGGGTGCTGATCGAGTTGCTGGGACGGTTGGCGTGAGGAGTGTCGGTCGCTGCGCTGCGGTCGCCATGCTGCGGTGCGGTCACCATGCTGCGGTGCGGTCACCATACTGCGCTGCGCTTGTATGGTGTTAATTGCACTGCGTGCGTTCAGCCTCTCCGAGGCTGGGTGAAAGGTATAACAAAACGAAAGTATATGAGCAATAGTTTCAATATCCGTCCGGCGAAGCCCGAAGAGGCGGGCCTCGTCCTGAAATTCATCAAAAAATTGGCCGTCTATGAGAAATGTGCCGACGAGGTGGTGGCCGACGAAGCCACCGTCTATCATTCCCTGTTCGTGGAGCGTTCCGCCGAGGTGGTCTTCGCGGAGGAGGACGGCGCCGTGGTCGGCTTCGCCCTCTTCTTCCACAATTTCTCCACCTTCGTGGGGCGCAAGGGGCTCTATCTCGAAGACCTGTTCATCCTTCCCGAGAAGCGGGGTAGGGGATACGGGAAAGCCCTGCTGAAGCACCTGGCCAAGATCGCCGTGGAGCGCAATTGCGGCCGCATGGAGTGGATCTGCCTCGACTGGAACGAGCCCGCCCTGAAAGTCTATCGCAGCATCGGGGCCGTCCCGATGGACGAATGGACCGTGCAACGGCTGGACGAGGGGGCGTTGAAGCGGTTCGCGGGAGCGGAGCGCTAACGACGGAAGCACGTTCACCCCTCCTCACGATCCACTAACGCCTCGATCGGCACGGTGCTGTCCATCAGCCCGATGCGGGTGTCGGAGGCGTGGCGGTTGACGCTAAATGCTTTGGAGAGAAAACTAATAGTAAAGAAAACAGTGGACAGCGTCATGAACGACGATTACCGTTTCCCCATGAACGTCAACCGTAATCTCATACGCAAAATGGAAATCCTCGCAGATAAATTCCTGCCAGCCCTTTTTAATCCATTCTTTTTTAAGTCTGGCCTTTGGGAATATGGTCGCATAGTTGGCAAGCGATTCCAATCCGTCATAGAGACGATTCTTCTTGCTTTCCACGGTATCAAAACTTAACGTATGCCAATGTCTCAATATGGCAGCATCATAGAACGATTCTATGGCTTGATGTACACGCTCTTCAATAAGAATTCTCATGCCTCGGGGTGATAGAACTTGTAAATCTTCTCAGTCAGCCGACGACGAGACTCTTCGAGCGGAATAAACTGTGCCATTTCTTCATCGGAGATTATCCGATAAGCGGTTTCTGCAGCAACTCCATATTCTGTGGTTGGTTCATTAACCATCTGGTTTTCAGGTTCTTCTATAGGATAATCTTTTGCCATATCAAAGTTTTTTTACAAGGCAAAGATACATATATTTTTAACACCTCGATAGTTTTTCTTCTAAAATTTCAAAGATCGTTCTTTATCAATTATTCCATCGGTCACGACAATGTTTCGGCGACCCGTTGAACATGAATCCCCTCCGGGGATTTGAACCCGCACGTGGACATCCATTTCTACAGATAGGCATCCCCTGACGGGGATGAGTCACCCCGAACACCAGCACCTCGATCGACACGGTGCTGTCCATCAGCCCGATGCGGGTGTCGGAGGCGTGGCGGTTGACACCGGTGTAGGCGAGGGAGGCATCTTTTGAAATATGTTACGGAATTAACATATTGATATACATATCTTTATGAATATTTGTTGAATTTTCGATTTGAAATAAATCCCGTTTTCCGCACGATAAGTGCGGTCGCGAAAATTCCCCTTCTTTTCAAGAAGGGGTGCCTTTAGGCGGGGTAGTAATATAAAATATCAGAATTCCTTATGAAAAAAAACAATCATCAGCGACCATTGATATAGTTCGCAACCAGAAGACAGAGTTGCTGACTAAGAAAAAGAGAACCCCTAACCATTATTTTGTGTACCTTTGCGGCGTTGTTTTTCACCAAATATCGCAAATGAAAAAGACACTGCTTTTCCTGACGGCCGTCTTCTGCTTCTCCACCCTCATGGGGCAGCAGATGAACAATATCCTCTATTACAGCCATCTCTACCTGGAATCAAAGGTCAACGGGAAAACGGCCCGGCTTGTCTTCGACACCGGATTCCCCTACACCTGCATCGACAGCATTTTCGTTGCCGACAGCAACCTCCAATACAGTAAGATAGTCGAAGGCAGGATGGGCGGCGCCGGAAATAGTCAGGAAACGGTGCGGGTCATCGTCAACGAACTGACTTACACCGTTTCGGGTCAAGAGTATGTGAGCGACATCTCTCCCATCATCCAGCTCAAGCCCATCGTGGGCGATTACGCCGACGGCATACTGGGCGTTGACAACTTGGGCGGCAAAGTCATCACGATAGACTATTTGAATGAACAGATGGCTTTTGAAGATCAATTGGGCAGCACCGAAGGGTTCACCTCCATTCCCATACGCTATGAAAACAGACGCATCTATGTGCCGCTGACGGTTACCATCAGTGAAGGGAACATCGTCGAAGGCGAGGGTTTGATGGATCTCGGCAGCAGTGGCTCGGTGGAGTTGACGAGCCTGGTGGCTCAAGAATATGCTTTGACGAACATCACTCCGCAGATACGATACTTTACGGCTGTCGGCGGTATCGGCGGGGTATCTTCCGGCTGCGATTTCCGGGCAAAAAGTGCTTCGGTGGGCGGCTTCACCTTGAACGATATTGTCATGGGATTCAGCAACAACACGGGCGGGGCACTCGCCAGCAAGGAATACATCGGCATTGTCGGCAATGACTTCTGGGAACGTTTCGACATGATCATCGACCTTCCGGGAAAACGTCTTTTCCTTAGGCCGAACACCAAGTTCAATGACCCATTTGAAAGTCCCGCGCGGGGATTCTCCTGCACCGACCGAAGCCGGACCCTCGGATATTGGGTGGTCAACAGTCTGGCCGAGGACTCCAATGCCGAGAAAGCCGGTTTGAGAAACGGCGACCACATCACGGCTGTCAACGGACGGGATGTGAAGGGGATTTCTCTTGAAGAACGTAAGACCTTTTTCGACGGCATGACTGAGATCACCCTCACAATCCAGCGCGACAACGGGACGGTGGAGATATCCTTTCACTTCGACGAGCCGAAATTATAACGAAAAAAATGTACTTTTGCGGCCTTAAAAAAAACAGTGATAATGAAAAACATCACCTTTATCGTTGCCGCTTGCTGCCTGATGATGGCCGCGTGCGCTCAGTCGCCCAAAAGTGCTGAAAACCAAAAGAATTCACAAACCAATCAGAAAGAGATGAAAAAGACTTTGATTGTTTATTTCTCGGCCACCGGCACCACCAAGGCCGCCGCGCAGAAACTCGCCCAGGAGTTCAACGCCGACCTTTACGAAATCACCCCGGAACAGCCTTACACCGCCGCCGACCTCGACTGGCGTGACAAGTCCTCCCGCTCCACGATAGAGATGCAGGACAAGAGCTCGCGTCCCGCCATCAAGGGCAAATGCGAGAACATCGCCGACTACGACACGGTATGGATCGGCTTCCCTGTGTGGTGGTACACCGCCCCCACCATCGTCAACACCTTCATCGAGGCCCACGACCTCAGCGGCAAGGTGCTCAATGTGTTCGCCACCAGCGGCGGCAGCGGCGTGGAAGGTTCCGCCAACGACCTCAAGAAGGCGTACCCGCAGTACAACTGGGGCGAAAGCCGTCTGATGAATCGCTAACATTCATTCCATCAACAAGAATTAATCACGCAAGGGTTCCGAAACTCTTGCGTTTTTTTTATTTTTGCCACTCCAAAAGAATAGTTAAAATTATGAAGCGAATGAATATCTATGAAGAGGCCAGCCGCTGTCTGCTGTGTCAAGATGCCCCTTGCACGAAAGCTTGTGAACAAGGAGACCCGTCAAGAGCCATCCGTGCCATCCGTTTTGGCAACGAAAAGCTGGTTAACCGTTGGATTGCCGACTGCTCTGACGGCGACTTGGAGCGAGCCCAGCAGGCTTGCATCCACTATGACGAGCCTGTGCGCATCAAGGAATTGCTCCGCTCCGTTCTCCCTGACGAAACGACAGAAACCCTCCCCGACTTGAGCATCGACTTTTGCGGACTGCATTGTGAGAATCCCTTTTTCCTGGCGTCTTCGTCCATTTGCACGAATTATGATATGGTGGCGCGCGCTTTTGAGGCGGGATGGGCTGGCGTTTATTACAAAACCATCTGTTTGCAGGACATCCAGGAGGTGTCGCCACGCTTTGACGCAGTTCACAACAATGGCCAACACGGCGATTTTTATGGTTTTCGCAATATGGAACAGCTGAGTGAGAATCCTGCGGAAGTGGATTTTGACATCCTGCATCGTCTGAAACAGAATTATCCCACGAAGATTGTCATCGCTTCCATCATGGGCCAAACGGAGGAACAGTGGATAGAATTGGCGAAGAGGGCCGAGGCTGCCGGTGTGGATGCTGTGGAACTCAACTTCTCCTGTCCGCAAATGCGGCTCGCGGGCATGGGCAGTGACGTTGGCCAGAATTCGGAATTAGTTCTGTTTTACACTGCCTATGTGAAAAACAGTGTTCATATCCCCGTCATCCCGAAGATGACTCCCAACATCACGCATATCAACCAGCCGGCTTTGTCTGCCTTTCTTGCCAATGCCGATGCTATTTCGGCCATCAACACCATCAAGAGTGTGACCATGTCGGACGAGGCTGCTGTTTCGGGCTTCAAGACGGTTTCCGGTCTTTCCGGCCGTGCCGTCAAACCCATCGCCCTCCGATGTATTTTGAATATGGCTCAGAACTCCGCCATCCGCGGTGCCCATGGCAAATCAGTGGAATTGAGCGGCATAGGTGGCATCGAGACGTGGCGGGATGCGCTTGAGTTCATCCAGCTGGGCTGCAACAATGTGCAGGTCTGCACGGCTGTGATGCAGTATGGATATCGCATCATTGACGACCTGGTGTTGGGATTACAACACTATATGACCCAACGGGGAGTGTCGTGCGTGTCCGACCTGGTGGGAGAGCAGCTGCCGGCGTTTGTGCAGCCGTCCGACCTGGACCGCCAGACCCTCGTCTATCCGAAAATAGACCACGAAAAATGTGTGGGTTGCGGACGTTGCGAGATATCGTGCAGCGATGGCGGCCATCAGGCCGTCCTTTTCGACCGAACCACGCGTCTGCCCTGCATTGTGGGCACGAAATGCGTCGGCTGCCATCTCTGCCGTATGGTCTGTCCCACGGGCGCCATCGGCCTCGCCAACAGGATTCCGAAGAGACAATAGTGGCACTTGCCAAACCTTCTTTGAAAAGTTGTATTTTTGCGCATTGAATTGAACGGCCCATGGACAGACGCGAATTTTTGAAGAAAGCGGCTCTCGGGGTGGCGGCAGTGGCGGCGACCAGCCTGCTGGAGCACCCCGCCGTGGCTACAGCAAATGAATTGATTAACAATAAAACAACGAATAATATGAAGAAAATAATGATTATCGACGGCGGTCCGCGCCGCAACATGAACACCGCCGCCATGCTGGAATCCTTCGCCAACGGAGCCAAAGAGGGTGGGGCGGAAGTGAAACTTGTGCGCCTCTACGACATGGACTACAAAGGTTGCATGTCGTGCATGGCCTGCAAACTCAAAGGCAAAGCCTCGAACATCTGCAAGTTCAAGGATGCCTTGACCCCAGTTTTGGAGGAGATTGCCGAAGCCGATGGCTTAGTGCTCGGCTCCCCAATCTATTTCGGCGACGTGACCGGCCAGATGCGCACCTTCCTGGAGCGGCTGGCTTTCCCATGGCTCTCCTACAACGACTACAGTCTGACGGCGCCCAAGAAGATGCCCGTGGTGCTGTTGGAGACCATGAACGGCACACCCGCCCGCAACAACAGCAAGGGCTACGGCTCGATGGAACACTGCATCTCCGCCGCGCTCGGCGACCCCGAACGTTTGGTTGCCTACAACACCTATCAGGTGAAAAACTACGACCGCTACGAACTGGCCGGTTTCTCTGAAGAGGCCAAACGGAAATACCGCGAGGAACATTGGGAAGAGGACCTGCAAACGGCCTTCGACGCGGGGAAGCGGATGGCGGAGAAGTAACCGCTTTCGAACATCAAGATCACGCAAGGGTTTTTACGACTCTTGCGTTTTTTTCAAAAAAAATCAAAAATATCGCCCACGATATAAATATTTTTTGTATTTTTGCATCGTGAACGATATAAATATGCAAGTAATGGAATACGAGCAACTTAAGCTAAACAACCAACTCTGTTTCCGCCTCTATACGGCGGCGAGGCTGACCGTAGGCGCGTATCACCCGTACCTCAACCCGTTAGGTATCACCTATCCGCAGTATCTCGTGCTACTCGTGTTGTGGGAGCAGGACAAACAGCCGGTATGCGACATCGCCAAGCGGCTGATGCTCGACACGAACACCGTCACGCCGTTGCTGCAGCGCATGGAGAAGTCGGGGCTGCTCCAGCGCACGAAAGGAAAAACGGACACACGCCAGCGCATTGTGTCGCTGACCGAAAAGGGAACAGCCCTGCGCGAACAAGCAAAGCACATCCTCGAATGCCTGAGCGCGAACATCTTAGAGAAAATGGGTTCTTTGGAGGAGTTAGCAACCTTAGTGCCCACCCTCGACAAACTCATCGAAGGATTGAGTGAACGGCATATTGGCTGTTAGCTATTGGCTATTGGCTATTGGCTGTTAGCTGCCAAAAGCCAACAGCTAACAGCTAAAAGCCAAACCCAAAACCCAAAGAAAATTCGAATTAACAAAAAATATCACTTAAAACAATAAAGAAATGGCTACTATTTATGATTTCAAGGCCCTGAACAACAAGGGCGAAGAGGTGGACATGGCGCAATACCGCGGCAACGTCCTCTTGATTGTCAACACCGCTTCCAAATGCGGTTTCACCCCTCAATACGACGGCCTGGAGGCCCTGTACAAAAAGTACAAGGACCAAGGTCTTGTGATTCTCGGTTTCCCATGCGACCAGTTCGCCAACCAGGAGCCCGGCTCCGACGCGGAGATTGCGGAGTTCTGCCGTCTCAACCACGGCGTCACTTTTCCGCTGATGAAGAAAATCGATGTCAACGGCAAGGAAGCGCACCCTATCTACGAATACCTGAAGTCGGCAGCCCCGACGGAGGAGTACAAAGGTTTGAAGGCCAAGGCTTCGGCGGCTCTGTTCAAAACCATCAGCAAGAGTGTGGAGAAGGAGAGCGACATCAAGTGGAATTTCACCAAGTTCCTCGTTTCGAAGGACGGTTCCGTCGTCAAGCGTTTCCCGCCCACCACAACGCCCGAGGAGATGGAGGCAGACATTGAATCCATGTTGAAATAAAACGATTATGATCCTCTACTTCTCAGGCACGGGCAACAGCTTGGCCATCAGCCGCCACATCGCGGAGAAACTCAACGAAACGGTGATGCCGCTCAGTCAGGCGGTGCATCAGGATTTGTCGCAGGAGCGGCGCATCGGGCTGGTCTATCCCAGCTACTGGTTCAATGCGCCGCGGGGGGTGACGGAGTTGCTGCCAAGGCTGCAACTACCTAAAGAAGCCTACGTCTTCATTGTCAACCCTTGCGGCGCACAGGCCGGCAACTCCATCCATACGGTTCAGAAACTACTGGCCGACAAAGGGTTATCGGTAGCGTATAGCCAGAAGATCCGCGTGCCCGACAACAGCGCCGTCGGTTTCGGGCGCAACCCCAACAAACAGGTCTGGAAGTTCGAGAAATATGCCGATCGGTTGGAGCGCATCACCGAGGAGATTGCCGCCGGCACGCATAGTCTGCACTATGCGTGGTGGGGTCCGATAGGTGCCTTGTGCGCCCTTCCCGGTATGCAGCGCCGCACGCTGCCGATGCTCACGCCTGCTGTCAACCCCGACCTCTGCGTGGGCTGCGGCATCTGCGCCGAGGTGTGTCCACAAGGGAACATTACCCTTACGGATGGCAAGGCCCAGTGCGGTGGCAATTGCACACAATGTCTCGCCTGCGTCCACTTCTGTCCGAAGCAGGCTGTGGAACTCAACCGCAAGCCCACACCCAAACAGCACCAATACCACCACCCGCAAATATCAGTGGGGGATATGAAAAAGAATACACCTATACAATCTTGAAAAAAAAAAATTATAGAATATGACCTTACAAGAAGCCATCGTTGCCCGCCACAGTGTGCGGCAATACATTGAAAAGCCTATCGAGGCTGAGAAAATCCAGCAACTGCAAACCCTCATCGACGAGTGCAACCGCGAGGGCGGGCTGCATATACAGTTGGTGACAGAGGAACCCAACGCCTTTGCCGGCGGGATGGCCAAGTACGGCAAGTTCCGCGGCGTGCGCAACTACATCGCTATGATCTGCAAAAAGGGCGATGACGTGAAACTCGGCTACTACGGCGAGAAGGTGATCCTGTTAGCGCAAACGCTCGGGCTGAACACCTGCTGGGTGGGACTCTCCTTCCGCAAGCAACCCGACCAATACAAGGTGGACGACGGCGAGACGCTCGTCTGCGTGGTGTCGCTCGGCTATGGTGCCAACCAAGGGGTGCAGCACCCGCAGAAACGGACTCTCGCCGATGTGACGGACGACCGCCGCACCGCCGACCACGGGAAGCCTTTCCCCGCGTGGTTCGGGCGTGGCGTGGAAGCCGCATTGTTGGCGCCCACGGCCGTCAACCAGCAGTGTTTGTCCTGCACGACGGCAACCGTGTGGAGGCCAAGCCAAAGTTCTCCCTCATCGGCTACACACGCCTTGACCTCGGTATCGCCAAATGCCACTTCGAGATCGGCGCGGGGAAAGGGAGTTTTGAGTGGGCGTAAGTTAAATCTTTCCGCGTATCACACAGATCGGCGCAGAAATTTTTCACATTGGACAAATCCAAGTAATAATCGCATTTTGAGTCTTTAAGCAAAATCAACCCTCAAATGAGTAATCAACCCGATCGCAGTACACAGATTATCCGCACCAGTTGGATTGGCATCGCCGCCAACGTGCTTTTGGCGGCTTTCAAGGCCGGTGTCGGCATCGTGGCCAGCAGCGTGGCCATCGTGATGGACGCTCAGCGACGCGCTGTCGAGCGTCATCACCATCGTGGGCACGAAGCTCTCGCAGCGTCCCGCCGACCGCAAGCATCCCTTCGGCTTCGGGCGCATCGAGTATTTCAGCGCCATCATCATCGCCGTCATCGTGCTCTCGGCAGGCATCACCTCACTCATCGAGTCGGTGAAGAAGATCTTCCACCCCACGGAGCCAAGCTACACGACGGTGACGCTCGTGGTCATCGTGGTGGCCATCGCGGTGAAGATCGTGTTGGGGCTGTATGTGAAACGCAAGGGCACGCAGCTGAAGAGCGACGCGCTGATTGCCTCCGGCTCCGACGCGCTGTTCGATGCCATCATCACGTTGGCAACCCTCGTGTCGGCAGGCATCATGCTGCTGTGGAACGTCTCCATCGACGGCTACCTCGGCGCGCTCATTTCGTTAGTCATCATCAAGGCCGGTATCGAGATGCTCGCCTCGCCCGTCAACGAACTGTTGGGCACCAGCATCCCGGCGGAGCTCACCTCCCAGATCAAGCAGGAGGTCAGCGAGTTCGAGGGCGTGCACGGGGTGTATGACCTCATCCTCCACAACTACGGTCCTGACGTGAAGATTGGTTCGCTGCACGTCAGCGTCTATGACACGATGTCGGCGCACGACATCCATGGGCTCACACGCAAGATTTCCACGCAGATGTTTATGCGGCACGGCATCATCATGACCGTCGGGGTTTATGCCATCGCCACCGGCGAGAACCGGATGGCCGAGTTGCAGACGCAGGTGATACAGACGCTGTCCGCCCACCAAGAGATTGTCCAGGTACACGGTTTCTACTATTCGGAGCGCGACAAGATGCTCTCCGTCGATGTGGTCCCAGATATCTCCGTCCACGATGACACCGCTCTCATCGCGCAGCTCACCGCCGAGATACAGCCCTTAGTGCCGGGGATGCAGGTGGTGGTCGTGGTGGACCACAATTACAGCGAGTGAAAAGTAAATTCGCATTTTTTGCGAATTTTGAAGAAAAGTTATATCTTTGCAGCCTGAAATCATCTAAGGTATGGAAGTGATATTTGAGAAATACGGAGCTTGTCCGACACACCCGGGCAAAGTTCTCAAGGACGAAATTGAAGAACGAGGTATCAGTCAGCGCCAGTTGGCCGAAAGTATGGGGTTGACCTATTCAGTAGTCAACGAAATCCTTAATGCCAAACGTCCGTTGACCGCCAAAACAGCACTGATGTTTGAGGCCGCTCTTGACGTGCCAGCCGATTCGCTTATGCATCTTCAGATGAAATATAATATGCAAACAGCGCGGAAGGATTCTTCCATACTGGATATGCTGAAAAACATCAGAAAAGTGGCTGCCGTGTTATAAAAAAACAATATACTATAACTTGTTTCAAATGCGCTGAAAGATGGGGCACAACAGAAAAGACGGCAAGCCGCCGCTATACAGGAAGGTGAACAAGCGAACCCACAACGGATGGTCTTGGTATGTTATCGTCGGGAAAAAACGTTATCGTTATGAGTGGGGTAAAAAACAAGATGTCTTGCCTGAGCATTCGCCTATCAAGAAACATAATTCATATAGGACTGGCTATGATTATACACCACTAATCAAGTTTCTCCACGCAAATGTCGGCCAACCTTGGGATGAAGTGTACCGGGAGTGCGTCTCGCGCTTGGACAGCCCGAAACCTTTGACGTGGATGGTAGTGAATGTAAATGAACGTGGTCTCGTGGTGAACAATCACTTAGGCGCTGATTTGCCCAAATGGTGTTCTGAAGGCGGTGAAGAAAGCTACTGGTCTACGTTGTGGGTGGATGATGAAGGCATTTTGCAGTTCGTGGATAAGGATTTTACCATAATGGATGTTTACAAAGAGGACTGGGAGGCTCGCTATCCAAGAGAGCTTACGCAGTCGTGGAACGGCAAGCCGGTGTGGCCGGAGAGTGCTGTGAAACAGGAAGAAGAGTAATCACAACATTATTTGAAAAGTGCTGCATTTGCGCAACAATTTCTTACTTTTGCAATCCAAATAAAAGGAATTATGCTGACCGTCCGCCATATACGCCACTGGTACGAGCCTAAGCTGCCGCACGCCGTCTTCATCAACGGGTTTTTCGCCGGGATGATGAGGGACCACGACCTGCGCATCGAGGCGCCGCCCGGAACATACAGTCTTAAAGTGCAGTTCGGAGGCCCGCTGCGTTTGGGCAAAAGCGGCAAGAGCATCGACCTGTCGCTGTCGTCCACCGCGCAGGTGGAGATTCCGCAAAACGGCGAGGTTCTCTGCACATTCGACCGCGAACGACTCTGGAACATCCTGTTTGACATCGACCTTGTCCTTTGGATCGTTTCCTGGTTCGTCACGATGCCCCCGCTCTACAAGATTCTTTCCGATGCCTTCTTCGCGATTTGGCTGGTGCGGCTGGTGGTGATTCGGAAGCGGTATTATAAAATGGTGACATCTTGATGTATCACGAAAATTGTATCTTTGCATTTTCAATAATTCTGTTTTTATGAGCAATCCCCTTTTCAACATCCAATACGGTCTGTTCGTCATCACCACCTGCGACGGTGGCCGCGACAACGGCTGTATCAGCAACACTATCGCGCAGGTAGCAATGCAGCCCGATCGCATCTCTGTGGCCCTCAACAAGGGCAACTTCACCACCGAACTCATTCAGCGTTCGCGCCGGTTCACCGCCTCCATCATCAGCGAGGCCGCCGACTTCGAGTTGTTCAAGCACTTCGGCTTCCAGAGCGGACGCGAGGTCGATAAGTTCGCCGACTTCAAGGACTGCCGTCGCGTCGCCAACAGCACGTTAGCCATCACCCGCGGCACCAACGCCTATATCTCCGTCGAGGTGGAACAGGTCGTCGATCTCTGCTCCCATATTCTCTTCATCGGGCCCGTCTCCGAATCGGAAGTGCTCAGCGAGGTGCCCTCCGCCACGTACAAATACTACATGGAGCGCATCAAGCCGAAGCCGCAACCCGTAGGTCAGACTTCCGACGGCAAGACTGTTTGGCGCTGCGTCATCTGCGGTTATGAGTACGTGGGTGAGGAGCTTCCGGAGGACTTCATCTGTCCCATCTGCAAACATCCTGCATCGGATTTCGAGAAGGTTGTCGTGGAAGCCAATGCGCCCGCGAGTGCAGGCAAGTACGCCGGGACGCGCACGGAGAAGAACTTGGAGGCCGCTTTTGCTGGCGAGAGCATGGCCCGCAACAAATACACCTACTACGCCTCCGTGGCCCAGCGGAACGGCTACGAGCAGATTGCCGCCCTCTTCCTGAAAACTGCCGACAACGAGCGCGAGCACGCCAAACTCTGGTTCAACCATTTGGGCGGCGTAGGCACAACCGCCGAGAATCTGCTGCACGCCGCCGAAGGCGAGAACTACGAGTGGACGGACATGTACGACAAGTTCGCCTGCGAGGCCGACGAGGAGGGATTCCACGAGCTGGCCGAGCAGTTCCGGGCCGTCGCGGCCATCGAGAAGCACCACGAGGAGCGCTACCGTGCCCTGTTGCACAACGTGGAGGCCGCAGAGGTCTTCCGCAAGAGCGGTGTCAGCATCTGGGAGTGCCGCAACTGTGGTCACATCGTGATCGGCACTGAAGCCCCCAAGGTCTGCCCCGTCTGTTTCTACGCCCAGGGCTGGTTCGAGATCAACGCGGAGAACTACTAACCATAGTAAACTGCTCAAAAGGCATGAGAAATGCCCTTCTTGTCCTCATCACCTTCCTGTTGACCGTCAGCGTGCAAGCGCAGCAGCGCGACCGCTTAGGGGAGCTTGATGTGGTGTGCCGCAACGAGATCAACGACACCCTGCAAAGCGGGGATTTGATATTCCTGAACAACAACCGCTCGGACATGGAGAAAGCCATCACAGCGAGCACGGGTGAATATTCGCACGTGGCTTTGGTGGAACGCGACAGCGCTGACGACGTGTGGGTTATCGAAGCCTCGCCAAAGTACGGCGTGCAGCGAATACCCTACAGCCAATTCGAAAGGGAAAACAACCTCGGATTCTTCCGAGGAAATATTGACATCTACCGTCTCACCGTACCTTTCGACACCGCTGCAGTCATCGCCCGTGCCAAGAAACTTGTCGGGAAGCCCTACGACAACGCCTTTCTGCCCGACAATGATGCCTACTACTGTTCGGAGCTCATCCAGGTGGCCTTCGGCGACATTTTCCCGACGAAGCCAATGAACTGGCGCGATGATGAAGGAAATTTGCCCGAATATTGGATAAAGCATTTTGAAGAGCTCGGATTACCCGTCCCTGAAGGTGTTCCCGGCACCAACCCCACGGACATGAGCCGGTCGCCGCTGTTGAAAATGTTGAAATAGCAAAGAATTTACCCCTTGGGCTGCAAACTCTGCCGGTAGTCGCTGGGCGACTGTCCGAGGTGTTTGGCGCAGTAGCGACTGAAGTAGCTTAGCGAGGTGAAGTTCATCCGGTCGGCTATCTGCGTGAGCGACAATCGTTCGTCGTTGAGATATTTCTTCAGGATGGGCATTGTGTGGCGGTCGATGAAGCTGCTGACGCTCTGGCCGGTGACGCGCTTGACGGTGGCGGAGAGGTATTTCGGCGACACGTGCAGGCGTTCGGCATAGTAGCTCACCTCGCGCTCCGTGCGGCTGATGCCCGTGGAGAGCAAATCCATCAGTTGTTTGACGATATAGGCCGTGCGGTCGCTGTGGGTGTCGGTGGCCTCGCGCCGTGCGTGAAGCTCGAAGATGTCGTACATCATCGTCAGGCAGAGGCTGCCCATCATCTCGCGGTAGAAAAGCAAGTGGCGGTCGTCGAGGCGGTCGCGCAGGCGGTGGAGGTCCTCCAGCAGGATTTCCGCCTGACGGTCATCGGCCTTGATGACGGGGTTCTGGTTAAGGCTGATGCTGCCCCCGATGCTGTAGTTGTTCGACGGCAGCAGTCCGCCAAGGAACTTGTTGTCGGCGGCGAACCATTCGACCTGCATTCCCGGAGCGGCGGCAAGGTTCTTCGCCCGGCTTGGGTTCGGCATCACCACAAGGTCGTTTTTCCCGATGTGGTAGCATTTTTCGTTGAACACAAAACTGCCTTCGCCCGCTGTGCACAGCAGATGCATGCAGGTGTGGCTCAGTTCCGGCGCGTTCATCGCGAGGAAATCGGTGGAATAGAGGAAGTCGGGTTTCATAGCGCGAAAGTACAAATTTTTTTTCTGCAATTTGTGAAAGTTTTGATGTTTTTTGTGAAACTTTCGCAACGCAAAAGGATGTATTTTTGCCTCGTCAAATTGGCAAGGATTATAAGAATAATATAAAATAAAGAAAACCAATACGTTATGCAAGAATTTATCGTTGACCCGAGACAAAGCACGCCTGAGGAATTGGCGGAAGGAATGCGTCAGGCGCAGACCCTTTTCAAACTGAACCACACGATGCCCTATACCGAAGAGTACAACGCCCTCGCCGGAGAGCTATTCGGCCATGATGTGTTTGCCGACGGCGGCTTCGTGATGCCCGGTCTGACGGGTGTCTGTTTCGACCGCGTGCAATTAGGCAAGGGCGTGATGATCATGAACAACTGCCTGATGATGGCCCGCGGCGGCATCACCATCGATGACCACGCGATGGTCGCCGCCAACGCGCAGCTCATCAGCAACAACCACGACCTCCACGACCGGATGCTGCTCACCTGCAAGCCCGTCCACATCGGCAAGAACGCCTGGATCGGGGCGGGCGCCATCATCCTGCCCGGCGTGACCGTCGGCGACAATGCCGTGGTGGCCGCCGGTGCCGTGGTGACCAAGGATGTGGCTCCGAACACAATTGTTGGTGGCAATCCGGCGAAATTGATTAAGAATATAGAATAGGAGAACATTATATTAGGACTGAAACGAACAGAAACAAATGATGGCGCTATTGGATGCCGGAAATATGCAATGATTATTGAAAAAAGTTAAATATAAAGAACAAGAACTATGCAAAATTTTGATTACATGACCCCTACTCGCCTGGTGTTTGGCGAGAATGTTGTAGAAAAGCTGCCCGAAGTAATGGCGGCTATCGGCAAGCGTGTGTTGCTCACATACGGTGGCGGCAGCATCAAAAAAATCGGTCTCTACGACCGTGTGAAGGAGTTGCTGAAAGACTTCGAGATAACAGAGCTCTCGGGCATTCAACCCAACCCGAAATACAACCCCAGTGTGCTCGATGGTGTACGTCTCTGTAAGGAGAACAACATCGACGTTATCCTGGCTGTAGGTGGCGGTTCCGTGCTCGACTGCTCGAAAGCCATCGCAGCAGGAGCCAAGTACGACGGCGACCCCTGGGACCTCATTTCCTACAAGGTGAAGGCCAAAGCCGCTCTACCTATCGTAGATATCCTGACGCTTGCGGCTACAGGCTCGGAATACGATTGTGGCGGCGTCATCTCGCGCACAGAAACCAATGACAAGGTCGGTTATGTGGACCCGCTCCTCTACCCTGTCTGCTCGTTCCTTGATCCCCGTTACACGTTCACCGTGTCGAAGAAACAGACGGCGGCTGGCTGTGCCGATGCCATGAACCACATCATAGAACAATACTTCTGCGAGGACTCGACGCTACTGAACGACGGTTTCTGCGAGGCCGGTTTGAAAAGTCTGATGGTGAATGCCAAAGCATGTTTGGAGAACCCTGAAGACTATCGTGCCCGTGCCGAAATGATGTTTGTCTGCACGCTTGGCTGCAACGGCATCTATGCCCTTGGCAACAGCCCGTCAGGATGGCCCTGTCACGGTATCGAACACGCCCTGAGCGCCTACTACGACATCACCCATGGCGAGGGCCTGGCCATCATCACCCCGCGTTGGATGCGCCATATTCTCAGCAAGCGCACTCTTGACCGTTTCGTGAAATATGGTATCAACGTCTTCGGCATCGACGCTTCGTTGCCGAAACAGGAAATTGCAGAAAAGGCCATCGATGCCACCTACGCCTTCTTCGAGAGCATCAACATCCCAATGCACTTGCGCGAGGTGGGCATTGATGATAGCCGCCTTGACGAAATGGCTCATCACATTGCTGTGAATGAAGGACTGGAGAATGCTTACGCGCCACTGACGGAGCAGGTTATCAAAGAAATACTTGTGGCATCATTGTAAATCAAACGACAATATGGAATACATCAAATTGAATAATGGCGTGGAGATGCCAACTTTGGGCTACGGAGTGTTTTTGGTGAGCCCTGAAGAGTGCGAGCGTTGTGTCAGCGACGCACTGGAGGTGGGATACAGAATGATTGACACCGCCCAAGCATATCAGAATGAAGAAGGCGTAGGGAATGCCTGGCGCAAGAGCGGCATCAAGCGCGAGGACATTTTCCTCGTCACCAAGGTATGGATCAGCAACAACGGCGAGGAAAAGGCTGCTCGCAGCATCGACGAGAGCCTGCGCAAGCTGAAAACGGACTACATCGACTTGCTACTCATACACCAGGCATACGGCGATGTGTTCGGCACCTGGCGTGCAATGGAGGACGCCTATCGCGACGGCAAGGTGCGTGCCATCGGGGTGAGCAACTTCCAACAAGCCCGTTTCTTCGACTTCGCCCACTATGTGGATATGAATCCGATGGTGAACCAACTGCAGTGCAACGCGATGATTCAGCAACAAGGAATCGAGCCTACGCTCAACGAGTTCGGCACCAAGATGATGGCATGGGGACCACTCGGCGGTCAGGGTGTGGACGGCATCATCAAGAGCGGACTGCTGGCCGGCATCGGTGCCAAGTACGGCAAGACCGCCTCGCAGGTAGCCCTCCGCTGGCTCACACAACGCGGCATCGTGGCCATCCCCAAAAGCAGCCACAAGGAGCGCATGGCGCAGAACTTCGACATCTTCGACTTCGCGCTGAGCGATGACGATATGGCCAAGATTGCCACGATGAACCAGCACGACACCGGCACTGTCAACTTCAACGATATGAACTTTGTGAAATATCTTATTGAGAATTACGGATAAAAATATTAACCCAATACTATTTACAATGAAAAAAATCGCATTTCTTGCCGTTGCAGTGTTAATGCTGCTCGGCTGTCAACCGAAAGAGGAAGTCTTCGCACAGCAACCCCAGGGTTCGGTGGTCTATATGACCAAGGAAATCACCCCCGAAGCATTGATCAATATCTATAAAGCGCTTGGTGTGCCGGCAGAAGGCCGCGTGGCCGTGAAAATCTCCACCGGAGAGTCGGCCAAAAGCAACTATCTGCGCCCCGAACTGATCAAGGATCTTGTGCAGATGGTGAATGGTACCATTGTGGAGTGCAATACGGCGTACGGTGGCAACCGTTCCACTACTGCCAACCATCGCAAAGCTATTGAGGAGCGTGGCTTCAACCAGATCGCTGCCGTTGACATCTTGGACGAGGACGACACGATGCACTTGCCTGTCACGGACACTAAACACTTGAAATACAATATTGTAGGTTCGCATCTTGCCAACTACGATTTTATGATCAACCTGGCCCACTTCAAAGGACATGCGATGGGCGGTTTCGGTGGTGTGCTGAAGAACCAAAGCATCGGTGTGGCGTCGAGTTCCGGCAAGATTTACATCCACACTGGCGGCAAGAGCCAATCGAACTGGACTTCAGTGGAGCAGGACGACTTTTTAGAGTCAATGGCCGCGTCCGCACAGTCTGTGCACAACTATTTCAAACAACAAGGCAAAAACATCATCTACATCAACGTGATGAACAACATGTCGGTGGACTGTGACTGTGACGGAAACCCTTCAGCGCCGTGCCTGCGCGACATCGGAATCCTTGCCAGCACTGACCCCGTGGCCCTTGACCAAGCCTGCCTTGACTTAGTCTTCAATCACACGAACAGCAACGGCGATGACGCGAAGCCCCTCGTGGATCGAGTCAACAAGAAACACGGCATCCACACCGTCGAACACGCCGAGAAAATCGGTCTCGGCAGTCGCCAGTACACGATTATCAGCATCGACAAATAATACCGTAAGACTATGATTTTCGACAGAAACGAACAGAAACAAGTGGTGGCACTGTTGGGTGCCGGAAGTATGGGAACCGCCATCGTGCGCCGTATCGGGGCGGGCAAGAAAATCCTGTTAGGCGACATCAGCGAGGAAACGCTGAAACGCGTCGGCGAGGATTTCAGTCGTTGCGGATACGATGTGGAGACGTTAGTAGTAAACGCTTTGCAGAAGGAAAGCATCGAGGCTTTTGCTCGGAAGGCGGCTGAACTGGGTCCCGTGATGTATTTCATCGACACGGCCGGTGCATCGCCCAACCAAGCCAGTCCGGAGCACATCGTCAACCTCGACATGGTGGGCACAGGCTACGCCGTGGATGCCTTCGGCGAAGTGATGGCCGAGGGCGGCGCAGGACTCCTCATCAGCAGTCAAGCGGCCTATATGTACCCGATTCCCAACGACATAGAGTTGCAATTGGTGAACACCCCGACGGAAGAGCTGAAAAACGTGAAATTCATCCAGGAGGTGGCTATGCAGAACAGCGGTTTCGCCTATATGATTGCCAAGCGGATGAACCATCTGCAGGCACAGCGGGCGGCGGCCACTACTTGGCGCAAACGTCGTGCCCGCATCAACTCCATCTCGCCGGGTGTCATCGTCACCCCGTTGGCTTACGATGAATTCCGGGCCAGCGGAGAAGGCTATCAGGCGATGATTGACGCTTCCGCCGCCCAGCGCACAGGCACCAGCGACGAGGTTGCCGAGGCCGCCGCTTTCCTGATGGGCGAGCACGCCAAGTTCATCACAGGCACCGACCTGCTGATCGACGGCGGCGTGATTGCAAGCATCCGTACAGGCGAATTCAAACTTTGGCAATAAAAACAATAGGTTATGAACATCAAAAACATCCTCGTTGCAGTCCTCGCCGTGGTTTTCGCCACGGGCTGCAACGGACAGAACAAAAACAACGCCGAGACGCGCCGTGGCACGTCTCTACAGAACGAACAAAAATCAAATTCTGGAAATATGAGCAAATCCATCGTCATTTTCTTCTCCCACGCGGGGGACAACTATTCCGTCGGCGTCATCGACACGGGCAACACCAAGATCGTGGCCGACTACATCAGTGAAATCACGGGCGCCGACCAGTTCGAGATCGTCACCCACAAATACGACGGCATGGCCTACACGCCGCTCATCGAGCTGGCCAAGAAAGAGGCCGCCGCAGGCGAACTGCCTCCCTACGAAGGCACCGCTCCGGACCTCAGCGGCTACGACACGGTCTATATTGGCGGTCCCGTGTGGTGGGGCACCTACCCGCAGATCATGTTCACGCTGTTCAAGGACATCAACCTCGACGGCAAGACCGTCATCCCCTTCACCACCCACGAGGGCAGCGGTCTGGCCTCCTGCGCCAAAGACGTGCGGAAAGCCTTCCCGAAGGCCAACGTCACGGGCGAGTTCAGCATCTACGGTCACGAGGTGCGAGGCGGCAAGGCGAAGGTGGAGAAATGGTTAAAAGGGCTCAGATAATCGCAAAATCATCCTGAAATTATGAAATACACACAATTAGGAAACACCGGCATTGAAGTCAGCCGCATCTGCGTCGGCTGTATGTCGTACGGGAAGCCCTCGGAGGACTTCCACCTGTGGACCCTCGACCAGGAGGAGACCACCAAGATGATCAAGCACGCCCTCGACCTCGGGGTGAACTTCTTCGACACCGCCAACGTCTATTCGCACGGCACCAGCGAGGAGTTCTTGGGCAAAGCGCTGAAGGACCTCGGCGTCGCCCGCGACCAGGTGGTGATCGCCTCGAAAGTCTATTTCAACGAGGGCAAGCTCTCCGCCGCCGCCATCCGTCGCGAGATCGACGGCACGCTGCAGCGTTTGGGCACCGACTACCTCGACCTCTACCAGATCCACCGTTTCGACTACGGCACGCCCATCGAGGAGACGATGCAGGCGCTGCACGAGTTGGTGCGGAGCGGCAAGGTGCGGGCCATCGGCGCCTCGGCGATGTACGGCTACCAGTTCCACAACATGCAGATCTGCGCAGAGCGGAACGGATGGACGAAGTTCGAGACGCTGCAGAACCACTACAACCTCCTTTACCGCGAGGACGAGCGGGAGCTGATCCCTGTGGCGAAGCAGTACGGCGTGTCGCTCATCCCTTACTCACCCCTTGCCAGCGGACACCTCACCCGCAAGGAGTGGGACAGCGACTCCATGCGCAGCGGCACCGACAAGACGATGCGCAGCAAGTACGACCACGCCAAGAGGAACGACCTCGAGATCATTGCCCGCGTGGCGGAGGTGGCGGAGCGTCTCGGCGTGACGATGACGGAAGTGGCGTTGGCCTGGTTGCTGAAACGGGGTGTCGCCGCGCCCATCGTGGGAGCCACGAAAATTCCGCACTTCAACAACGCGGTCCGCGCTCTCGAACTCGACCTCAGCGACGAAGACGCCGCCTACCTTGAGGAGCCCTACAAAGCGCACGAGGTGGTGGGAGCGCTGTGAGAGTTAGTAGTTAGCAATTAGCAATATCCGATAATTCTATGAACGAACAACATACAGGAAAAACCTACGTCGGCAGCGACGAGCTTTACGCCGACGTGCAGAAATGCATGAAATTGGTGGCCGAGATGAACACGGGCTACCACACCGAGGCGGAGGTGCGCGACTACCTGCGGCAGATCACCGGATCGGAGATTGACGACACGGTGCGCGTGTTCCCGCCGTTCAACATCAACTACGGCAAGAAGACCACCTTCGGCAAGGGCAGTTTCGTGAACTTCGGCTGCACCTTCTTAGCCCTTGGCGGCATCACCGTCGAGGAGGGCGTTTTCATCGCGCCCCACGTGGTCGTCGCGTCGGAGTTCCATCCCGAAGACCCTGAAAAGCGGCATTCCCTGCTCACGAAGCCCGTCGTCATCAAGCGCAACGCCTGGATCGGGGCCAACGCCACGATACTGGCAGGCGTCACCATCGGCGAGAACGCCATCGTGGCCGCCGGTGCCGTGGTGGGCAAGGACGTGCCCGCCAACACCGTCGTGGGTGGCGTGCCGGCGAAGGTGAAGATCAGGAAGTCGTGACCAGAATCCGTTTCACAAGGCTATAATTGAGTTTTTGGCAAAAAAACTTGCGCCCAATTGTAGTTCATCCGACTACAGGACACCGGTTTTGTATCCTGTTATTTCTCGTTGTGTGAAAACGCCGGTCTTCATCCTGCCGGATTGGAAAGTGGTCGTCGCAAGCTCGTTGTTGGCCGTTGCGGGAGTGTGTTTGCATCGTGTTGACAAGCCTTCGGCTGTTGGTTAGCTTTCGTGTTAACAGGAAACAACCAACATTCCACTTTATTCAAGAAAAGTTGTATTTTTGCAGCGTCTTTTGAATAAAGTGAGACAATGACCTATTTGGAGTTCCGAGAGCAGTGGCACGGGATGGGATGTTTCAACGTCTATCAGATCCGTGCGTGGGAGCCGGGATTCGACCGAAGCAACCTCACACGCTGGGTGAAGCGGGGCTATCTGTCGAAACTCCGGCAGGACTGGTACGCCTTCAGCGACCTGAAGAGCACTCCCGAGATGGCGCGTTTCATAGCGCAGCGCATCTACACGCCGTCGTATATCAGTCTGCACTACGCCCTGTCGTTCTACGGCATCATCCCCGAGGCGGTGACCGACATCACCTGCATCACCTCCAACCGCACCACGGCTTACCACAACGACTTCGGCCGCTTCAGCTACCAGACCGTCAAGCCGGAACTTTTCTTCGGCTTCCGCCAGATGCCCGTTTCGCCGCAGGGCAGCTACCAGTTAGCTTTCCCGGAGAAGGCCATCCTCGACCTGCTCTACCTCTATCCGCAATACAACACTGCCGAAGCCATGCTGGAGCTGCGCTTCGACGAATGGTGGGTGCGGGAGGAACTGGACAAGACCCGGCTGACGGCCTACGCAATGCAGAGCGGCAACAAGGCACTGCAAGAACGAATACAATTGTTGATGAAAACCTATACAGATGATTGATTTACAGTCCATATTGGCCTACTATCCGCCGCAACTTGCCGCGAATGCCGCATTCCACAAGCACATCTTGAAGGAATACATTGAACTGTTGGCGCTGGAGCACCTTTCGCAATCGCCCTACGCGCCCAAATTGGTGTTCATTGGCGGGACCAACCTGCGCCTTGTCCTCGGATTAGACCGCTTCTCCGAGGATTTGGACTTCGATTGCAAGCGACTAACGGCTGACGAGTTTGTCACGATGACCGATGCGCTGGTCGAGCACCTGCGGCTCAACGGGTTGCGCGTGGAGTTGCGCGACAAGGAGAATCCCCGGCTGACGGTCTTCCGCCGCAACATCTACTTCCCGGAACTGCTGTTCGACCTAAATCTCACCGGTCATCGGGAGGAAAGGTTTCTGATGAAGATAGAAGCCCAGGACCAAGGAGTGGACTACACTCCGCAGACGGCGATGGTCAGTCGCAACGGGTTCTTTTTCCCCGTGACGGTTCCGGCCAAGGGAACCATGCTCTCCATGAAGATTGCGGCACTGCTGGCCCGGGCCAAAGGACGCGACTTCTACGACACCATCTTCCTTTGGCAGCAGACCGACCCCGACTACGACTTCCTTCGCCAACGGTGCGGGATCGACACCCCGAAAATGTTGAAGAAAGCACTATCCGACAAACTTGACACCACTGACCTTACGCTGAAGCAGAAAGACTTCGAACACCTGCTTTTCAATCCATTGCGCAGCGCACAGATACTGCATTTCGAGCAGTTTATAGACAGCAAATTAAAATAGAACGAATATGAAAGCACTCCTCATCAACGGCAGCCCCAACGCGGAGGGCGTGCAGTGCATGCGCATCCTCGGCCGCAACATCGCCTTCCTCGTCAAGGCCATCGCCGCCGAGAAGGATCGCAACGGGCTGCCCGAGGCGGAAGAAGCGGTGTTCACGAATTTCATCCGGTAGCCTTCGGCGGTT
>CAJOKR010000028.1 GCA_905235135.1 uncultured Bacteroidales bacterium | reverse complement strand
TGCTGAAATCAAGAAGAACCGCAGTATCTCCCAAGCAACGGTTAACCGTATTCTCAAAAAGCTCAAGGATGAAGGCCTCATCGAATATGTCGGCAGCAAAAAGACTGGCGGCTACCGGGTGAAAGAAGGAACGCACCAAGACAGCATGAATAGCGAAGCCCATTAGAAATCCGTCCCCAAAGAGAACATAAACATCCCCTTCTTGTTCTCAATGTGGTAATCTTCGACGCCCCAGGCGTAGTCGAAGCGCAGGAAGTAGCCGAGGATGGAGACGCGTGCGCCGATGCCGAAGCCGCCGACCCACGGGTCCACCTGTCGTTTGACCTCCGCATGGATGGGACCGCTGTCGATGTAGCGGGTGTAGAGACAGTTGTCGGGCGAGTAGGGCGTGAAACCGGTCCAGGCTGTGCCAATGTCGCCGAATAAGTTGATTTGCAGTGAGTTGAGGAGATTCCAGGCCACCTTGTGTCCGGCAATCAGCTGCACGATGGGAACCCGCAGCTCGCCGTTGAAGACGAAGAAGGAGGTGCCGTTGCGGATGTTCTGCTGGAATCCCCGCATATTCGTGGCCAATGTCTGGTAGGCATAATTCTTGGTCTGATCTACCGAAATGTCGCTGTTGAACTTCGCGCCAATCCAGTTATCGACCCCGCCCATGTAATAGACTAACCGTGCCGTGCCAGTGTTGGTGCTGCCTGCCAACCGCAACGCAAGGGTCATGTTGCGGTACAGCTTGAAGGAACGGCGGGCATCGAAGCCTACGACAAGCAGGTTGAGGGTCTCGCGTTCCAGACGTTGCTCGTATTCGGCGAACAGTTTCAGCTTGGTGCCGCGCCAAAGGTTCGTGTAAAGTTCCTTGGATGTGTCCAAAATGTATTCCAGCTTTGCCCCTGCCCACACGTGATGCGCGTCTCCCGCCTGCAGGGTCTGGTCGTTCAGCGCGGTCACGATGTTGGTCTCGTAGCGGCCTGTCAGCGTCAGTCGCATGCTGTTGGTCTTGTTGAACGGCAGCTTCAGCGTGTAGAACAAGCTGTTGGAGTTCTGCCGATAGACGTAGCCGCCCACATCGGAGGTGATGGACTGCCGGTAGAGCGTGATCTGCCGGTCTAGCCGCCGCGCCAGATTCTCATAACTGAACATAAACTCGTAACTGTTCAGGCCCCAGCCGATTCGGAAACCGCCGGTGATGCGGTAATCCTCAAACAAATCGTTGATGCCCAACATGAACAGCGCGTTGAAGCCGGTGTTGAGGTAGATGGGCGAGCTGCCGCCCTCAAACTGCTGGTAGGAGGTGTTCAGGAAACTGAAGTCGGCCTGCGTAATCACTTGGTCGATAGAATATTGCACCCGATAGGGCAGACCAACGGGGATGGAAAAGCTTTGTCCGGATTTGTCCGATGTGTAGGTGGTGTCGCCATCGAAAGTGTCCGCCTCCCAGACCGGCTGGTCGGAAGGGACACCGAATCCATGCTTCTGCTGTCCGTCCGTCGCGGCAACACTGTCTTTAGCCGCTTGTTTCTCGGATTGTAGAATACTTTCTTGGCGAATGAACTGATGAAACTTCGAGGGGGTGATTTCCGGGTGGTACAGGGAATGGAATTCGGAGAACCAGATGTGTTTCCCCTTGTCTTTCAGCGAGATGTCGGCCAGCGTGTTGGTGGCGGGATTATAAGCCTGCTCCACAATATTGTAGGCGCGGTCGGTGAGCGGTTTCGTGGTCGCGAAGTACATATAATGCACCGCAGTGTCGATCCGGCTGATGCTGCTGTCGAAAACGGCTTCGTAGCGGTTGACCACACCGCCTTCATCGCTTAAGTACAGAATCCGTTGGTTGTCAGCGATTTGTATGTCAAATTCGTCGGCGTAAGGAGAATCGGTCACGCGCAGCAACGCCGTGTCTTTGGTCTTGTAGTTATAGACAAAGAGATTGTATTTCCGCTGTCGAGAGGCATCCATCATATTGTCTTTCAGTAAGATGGAATCGACCGGACGATTGGAGGCGAACACAATCTGCTGCGGGTTCATAAACACGGGGTTGTAGTCGTCGTAGAAGTCGTTGGTGATATTTTGGAACGAGCGGGCCAGGAAGCTGTAAAGGAACAGGTCGGACTGCCCGTTCTTGAAGCCGGAGAAGAGCATCATTTGCCCGTCGGGGGAGTATTGCCACGAGGTGATTTTCTCCACATCGACCAGCAGTTTCTTGCCCCAGCGTTTCTTCTCCAAGTCGTAGGGTTGGAAGAGGCAGTCGCCCTTGGATTCGAGGGTGAGGCCGAGGATTTCGCCGGAGGGGTGCCAGGCGATGAGCGGGAAGGAGAGGTCGGGATTGTCCTCGGTCTTGGCGTACTTGCAGAGGATGCAGTGCGGCGACTTCCACTCCGGCCGTTTCAGCCACACGCGCACCTGCCCGGCCTCGTTGGTGACGTAGGCGTACTTCTCGCCGTCGGGGGCGAAACAGAATCGGGCGTAGTCGCGCTTGGGGTTGGGCTTGCGCAGAATCTCCTCCCCGGCGGGCATCTGCTTGCTCATGTCGGGGTGGAACATCACCACATAATACTTGTACCATTGCGAGGACAGCGCCTTGAAGGGGGTCATGGTGGCGCGGGCCATGCCGTTTTCGAGACTTTTGCCGGAGCGCGTGTAGTAGAGCGTTTTCGAGATGACCTCCTCGCCATAGACATCGACGAGGTACTTCCAGAAAGAGTGGCCGGCGTAGGTGGCATCCACGGGGGAAAGCTCTTCGAGACGCTTGTAACTGCCTGTGAGTATGCCGTTTTTGACGTGCTTTCCACTTCGCTGCTCCAACGTTCCCCGAAATAGGAGGCCAGCCCGCTGTAGTACCAGGCCGGCACGTTCATCAGGTAGTCGTAGGAGATGTTGGAACTGACGGTCGCACCCTGTACCACCCAGTGGGCATAGACGTTCATGATGCCGGCGCGAATCATCTTGTCGAGATGCGCCCGGTTGCCGTCGAAGTAGATGTAAATCTTTGTGCCATAGATGTTTGTAACGCCGCCTTGGTTGTAGAAGTCCGCGTAGTCGTAGGCGAAGTTCGACTCGCGGAAGTCCGATTGCGTGTTGTAGACGATGATCTGGAGCTTCTTCTTGGAGGTGTAATTCAGCAGTTTCTCTATCTCCTCGACAATCTCGGGGGTCTTGTAGAAGACGTACTGCGCTAATGCCCGCCCGGTGGGGTAGTAATAGACGTCGTATCGCTCTGCCCGCAGGTACTGCCAGTTGAAGTTCTGGTGCTGCACGCGGTTCTTCCCGAAGGTGAGCTGCGAACCGTTGTAGAATTGCGCGTGGGCCGAAAGAAAAAGGCACAACACCGCCCCGATTGTCACGATTCGTCGCGACAATGCGTGAAAGCGGGTGTGTTTGGGTTCAAAGTTCAAGGTTCAAAGTTCAAGGTACCATAAACGGTTTCAGTATATTTTCGATAAACGTTCGTTTTTCGGCAAGAAGGGCCTCCGTGCGGGCTTCCATGAGCAGCCGCAGGTAGGGCTCCGTGTTCGATGGGCGGATGTTGAACCACCAGTCGGGGAATTCCACGCGGTAGCCGTCAAAATCGAGGATCTTTTCGGGTTTCTCCTGCGCGATGGCCGTCTTCACCACCGCCTCCATCGCCGCTTTCTTCTCCTCGATGGTGAAGTTGATTTCGCCAGAATTGGCATAACGTCTGATCTGCCCGATTAATTGTGATACGGACACGCCTTTTTTCTTCATCTCGGCAAAGACGTGCAGCAGCACCTGGGCGGCAATCATGGCCGAGTCGGAGTAGAAGAAGTCGCGGAAATAGTAGTGGCCGGCATATTCTCCGCCGAACGCACCGTCGATTTCGCGCAGTTTCATGGCGGCATAAGCGCGGCCTACCCGCCAGATGTACATCTCCCGACCCATCTTCTCCAAGTATTCCGCCACCGATTTGGAGGTCCGAATATCCTGGATGACAAGACCTTGGATGTTCTTCTCTTCGATGAAGTAATGCCCTAACACGGCAATCATCAAATCCGGGGGGATGAAATCGCCGTGCTCATCCACGAACATCACGCGGTCGGCATCGCCATCGAAAACCACGCCGATGTCAGCCTTGGTCTCGCGCACCTTCTCCTGTAGCGCGACGATATTTTTCGGCTCCAACGGATTCGCCTCGTGGTTCGGGAAAGTACCGTCCAACGTGTCGAACAGGTAGAGGGGCTTGCTGCCGAAAATCTCTTTCACGAGGATGGAGGCCATGCCGTTGGAGCAGTCCATCACCAAGGTTGTCAATATTATAATGATACTGCGACTGGAATTGCAGGTATTCCTCTTTGACCGGATAATCGACTACCTTGCCTTTCGGGGCGGTGATGACGACCTCTTCGTGCAGAACCTTCTGTTCCAGTTCGCCAAGGCCGGTGTCGAAGCCAACGGGCAGTGCATCCTTCCGGGAGACCTTCAATCCGTTGTATTCTTTGGGGTTATGGGATGCGGTAATCATCACGGAAGCCTCGAAACCGTGCTTCGCGGTAAAGTAGTAGACCATCGGGGTGGTGGTGAGTCCCATGTCATACACATCTGCGCCCGCGTCGGTGATGCCGCGTGCGAGGGCGTGGAACATGTCGTCGGAGGTCAACCGCATATCCCTGCCTATCAGCACCTTGTCGGCGTGCAGCAGCGCGGGCAGGAAGAACCCGAACTTGTAGATGGTCTCCAAATCGAAATCTTTGCCGAAGATTCCGCGAAAGTCGTATGCTTTGAATGCGCCCATAGTAGTCCTAAATTTATGAGCGGCAAAGGTACATTTTTTTGGGGAACGGGCAGCCCGTCAATTCAAGTTTTGTGTAGTTTCTTCCCTTTGCGGCGGTGTTGTTTTCTGATGATTCTACTTCAACCCGCCATAACTCTTCGCCGCCTCTTCCAGCGCCTCCTCGGTGGTGTACTGCTCGTAAACCTTGCAGCGGGTGACGATGCCCTGTGGCGAGCAGTTCTTCCCCTGCACGCGCACCAGGGCCCAGCCCTTCATCTCGTCGGCGAAGTCGCTGTCCACCAAGGCCAGATATCCGTCCACTAAGGCAAACTCGTCCGGCTGCACCACACGCACCTTAAATTTTACCTCGGGGCAGTTCATGTGGCCGGTACCTTGCTCGGCGGTATAGAGCAGGAAAGCACTGTATGTCAGACTGTTGCTGGCTTCCTCGTCGGTAATGAGCACCGGGGTGCCGTCCACCACGCCCAGCGTTTGCTGTATGGGCCGCAGGATGCCGTCGCTCACGGGGATGCCGGGCATCAGCAGCGAACCTTCGACCTCCCACTTGTTTTTAGGCATATAAACCACGGGCAGTTTGTTGGCCAACGAGAGGAAGCCGAGGTAGTTGGTCTTCCCTTCCGTGAACATAGGGCTGCAGGGAGACAACGCTTTCCACAAGGCGATGCTGTGGCGCATGCGCTGCCGCTGGACGAACTGCTTGAGGCTGTTGCTGCGTCAGAGGTGGACACGCGCGTGACGATCGAACCGTTTCGGATGTACTTGGTCACCCCAAGCGAAGGTATCCGGCCGATGATCTCCACTCCTATTTTCGGTTGTTTGTTTTTCATAATAGCTCCTTTCTTTTATTATACAGACGGTTTGTTTCGTATCTGCGTCGTAGTTGCACCGTAGTAACCAAGCACCAGTCATACTGTTTGTTCGATAGTTTCTCGTTACTTCTTCAATAGTTCTTCGATGTTTTATCGGAGAACTATCGAACAACTATCGAAGAACTATCGTAGAAATGATGACGCAACTCGCTGGCAAGTGCTTTGCAACTGCTTGGTTATTCGGTAGTTGTTCCAGGTTGATATCGTTATTGTTCGTCCAGTTCGGACAAATATGCTTTCAATTGGGGGATATTGATAGTGACGATGCTCCAAATTGTCTGGTCGTCAACGCCAAAATATTCGTGAATAATCAGGTTCCTCAAGCCGATAATTCGAGCCCAGGGAGTGTCGGGATGGTTCATGAGAAACTCATCGCTAAGGCCGTTAGCCGCCTCCCCAATAATCTCCAACTGGTGCAGCGTGGCGTTAAACATCATGGAGTTGTTTGCAAAAGAGTCTTTGTCTGCCCCTTGAATGTAGTTTTCAATTTCTTTGATGGCATCCAAAATGTGCATCACTCTCACATGGTCGGATATTTTAGCATTCATAGAGTAATATTTTTTCTGAATCAACGTATGGTTTAATGTATTTTGACATTCCTCGCGAGGAAACCAGATCGATGGATTTTTGCAAAAGAGACTGCAGGTCTAGTTGCATTTGTACAAATTCCAACCCGACAGGCTTGGAATAGTCCAAATCCACCAAAATATCCACATCGCTTTCGGGAGTTTCCTCCCCACGCGCATACGAGCCGAAGATCCAAGCCTTCAACACTGGCTGGGTCTTGAAATATTCGCGAATGGTCTCAATCATTTCTGTGCTCATAATCGTCATCTTTTGCAATGGCAAAAATACATTTTTTATATATACAACACGCGGGACGAATGATTATTCGCCTTCCGACCAACTGCGAGACGCAGGGAGGAAAAAAACGGGCGCAACCGCATTGGCCGCGCCCGTTATTCTACATTGTTCATTCTTCATTCTACATTGTTAATGCTGAATCGGCAAATCGCGCAGGCAGCGGACATTAAGACCTGTTGATTTGTAATAGTAGTCATTTGAAAAAGTTGTTTCGTCCCAGCATAATTGTTTGCTCCACGCTGCACTACTCGGACTTGATTTCGGGGTGGCAGTCCAGAAGTTCGCGTGTTGGTAAGCGCTGAATGTGCTTGATCCGCCACCGAAGCGGCCAGCAGGGCGTCCAGAGAACCCTGTGGCATTGTTTTGTGAGGGGTTAACGGATATAGTGCACTCATCAGTCCCATAATCATACCAACCCTGGGGATGAGCCAACGATTTGGCAATTTTGTTAGAGTCTCCATCACACCAGAAATCCTCCTGGCTGCGAACATACTCTACCATATCATTCCACTCTTCCAAGCTGGGGACATGCCAACCATTGGGGCAGAGGCCTTGAATTCTGTCAGTAACTGTATCCCACGAATTTACCTGTTGCACAGTCGCATACCAGTTGTAAAGGTAGCCATAGATGGGCACACTGTCGGGTTCGCTGTGCGTTGGGTAACGATACGGCACATCCGTGCCAACACTAAAATCATAGAGGTTAAGCAGGGTACCGTTCGCATAGTGTGTGGTGCGAAGGTTCTCCTGCATCCAGCATTGCCATCCTATCTGCACAGTGTGATAGATGTTGCTGTCATAGTCCATCATCGTCGGCATACCCGGGCAGGGCTTGTTCGGGAGCACAATCGGTTGACCACCTGCGTTCTTAACCACGCGGTTGAGGCTGTCAACCTGTTCAAGCAATGCATTCACAGTTGCCAACAAATCGGCAATGTCAGCTTCAGTCAAATAGGGCACGTCGTTGTTAAATGCGCTCACGTTCGTCGGAATCGTGGGCTTGTTGAGGATTTCCGCAGGACCGGTGGTGGAGTTCCAGTCGGCGTTGACCTGCGCGGGAACCTGCGATGCATTGATATAACCCGCATCGTTGTTAAACGTGCTGACATTCTGTGGTGTGTTCGTCAAATCGTTGTAATCCCCGCTGAACCCGTTCTCGGCCGTTTTCGCATACAGCGCATACGGCACGCTCAGCAGCTGCTGGGTGGTGGTGACCGTATAGTTGCTGCCGCCGTTCGGGTCGGTTTCGGTCTTCAGGTAGAAGGGACCGTTCCCCCAGTCGATGTTGGCGAAGGTGCCCTGCTGCACGCTCCCGCCACCGATGCTGAGGGTCACCAGTCAGTTGGCGTTTGTGGTGCCCGTCTGGGTCTCCACATACACCGCACTGCCGCTGGCACTTCCTTGCAGGATGCTCACGCGCATACCCACTTGCGTGTTGGCCACTAGACTGTTGTTGGCGTTACGTACTACCGCTTGGTAGGTGAATTTCTCCGGTGCCTGCGCGAAGAGGGTAACGGCGCAGAGGAGGAGGGTGATTAAAGAGGAAATCTTTTTCATATTGCTATAACTTTCAGTTTTTCTTTTTGATGTTCTTTGGGGTTTGGTGAAAAATTTGGGATTAATATCGTTATTGTTCGTCTATTTCGGGCAGCAATGATTTCATACAATTTACATAAGCAACGGCTTTCTCTCTCAATTCATCAACTTCGGATTGATCGCATAGTACAAAATCGTCATAATCGCCAGTTTGACGTCTTTCAAAGAGAGTGGTAAGTATCCTCCCTATTTCAATGGGAACCAATCCTTTGGAGACAAAATGCAGTCCTAACATGGTTTTCACCCCTGCGTGGGTTTGTGCTTGAATGCCATTCTTTAGCAGAATAGCGACAGTAGCATAGTAACAGGCATAGTACAATCTGTTGATGGCTCCATGATAAAGACTTTCTTTGATCATTAAATCAGCCTCTTGCATGGTTTCGTCAGCCCGTTTCATGCGATATGCAATCAGAGCATCTCTACTCTCTTTGTCCCACTGTTGTGTCATAATGCAATGCCCTCCCTCATAACATTAAGATAAAATGGTGTAACAAAAGGCCTGTTTTCCCAATCTTTTTTCAAATATATCTTAGGACTGATGTTAACTCCTGTTTCTATTTCGAGTAGCATTGCCTGGCCGCTGATTTTGAGTTCACGGTCAACGGACTTCTTGTCGCCGGACAGCAGCACCAAGAGGTCGATGTCGCTGTCGGGGCGGGCGTCGCCGCGGGCCTCGCTGCCAAACAAAATGATTTCCGCATCCGGCTCGACAGAGCGGATGGCCAGCTTGGCTTTTTCCACTATTTCCTTGCGACTCATAATCGTCTTCTTTTGCAAAGGCAAAAATACATTTTTTCTTTATACAACCAACTGCGAGACGCAGTTGGTTCCACAAAAAAAGGCATCGCACTCGCGACGCCTTTTCTCATATCATACGATTCACGGATTATTTCTCCATGTCTCTGTATTCTTGAACGATGTTTTTGACGTTTGCGGGGGCGAGACGGCCATAGACCTTGCCGTTGACCAAAGCCACGGGAGCCAGACCGCAGGCGCCGACACAACGCAGGGAGGTGAGGGAGAAGAGACCGTCCTTGTCCGTTTCGCCGGGCATGATGCCCAGCTCTTTCTCGAACGCATCCAGAATCTTCTCGGCACCGCGCACGTAGCAGGCCGTACCCATACAGACGGACACCGGATATTTACCCTTCGGAACCATGGTGAAGAAAGAGTAGAAGGACACCACACCGTAAACCTTGGCGGTCGGGATGTGCAGTCTCTCTGCGATCAACTCTTGGGCCTCAGCGGGCAGATAACCCAGGAAATCCTGTGTCTGATGCAAAACGTTAATCAATTCGCCAGGAGCATTATTGAATCTGTCGCAGATCTCAATAATCTTGTCGCTGACTTCCTTTTTCATTTTGATAATTATCTTATCCATAATGGTGTTTTTTTAATTATTGATGAATACTGAAACAGAATTATTTGTTCAAATCCACTTCAACGGTCGTCTGTTTGTCGAAGTAGTGGGTATGCAGCAGTTCATGCGATTTGTGGCCGCACGGCTCGCCCAGGAATTCCTTGTAGATAGCCTGGATGGACGGGTTCTCGTGAGACTTACGGATCGGCATGTTCTTATCAGCTTGATAGATAGCCTCCCAACGAGCTTTGATGATATCGCCGTTGCCGTGGTGCAGGGGCTGACCACCGCCGTCGATACAACCGCCGGGACAAGCCATAATCTCGATAGCGTGGAAGTTGCACTTGCCAGCCTTGATGTCTTCGAGCAGCTTGCGGGCGTTCTTCAAACCGTGGGCGATACCGATGTTGATCGGCAGACCGTCGAAATCGATGGTGGCGGAACGGATGCCTTCCAGACCACGGAGTTCTTCGAAGTCGATCTTCGGCAGCGGTTTGCCGGTGTGGACTTCGTAAGCGGTACGGACAGCAGCCTCGATCACGCCGCCGGTGGTACCGAAGATGACAGCAGCACCGGTGGATTCGCCGAGCGGGCTGTCGAACTCCTCGTCAGGAAGTTGCGTGAAGTCGATGTTGGCTTGTTTGATGAGGGCAGCCAACTCGCGAGTGGTGATGGAGAAATCGACATCAGGATTGCCGTTCACCTTGAACTCGTCACGACCGCACTCGTACTTCTTAGCCAAGCACGGCATGACAGACACGCTGATCATATCTTCGCGCTTGCAGTTGATCTTGTCGGCGAAATAGCTCTTTGCGATGGCGCCGAACATCTGTTGCGGGGATTTTGCGGTGGAAGGAAGATCCTTCAGCTCCGGGAATTGGTGCTCAAAGAAGTTCACCCATGCCGGACAGCAAGAGGTCAGGATAGGCAACTTGACGGGTTCGCCCTTGAGGAACTTGCCGAGACGGCCGAGGAGCTCGGTACCTTCTTCCATGATGGTCAAGTCGGCGGACCAGTCAGTGTCGAACACATAGTCGAAACCGAGGGCCTTGAGGGCGGCGGTGAGCTTGCCGGTCACGATGGAACCGGGCTTCATGCCGAATTCCTCACCGAGAGCCACACGCACGGCGGGAGCCACTTGGACAACCGTCTTCTTGGTGGGATCCACGATGGCGCGGATGACCTTGGCGGTGTTGTCAACCTCGGTAAGAGCACCCACAGGACAAACGGCGACACACTGGCCGCAGAACGTACAGGGTGAGTGGTCGAGGTGTTGGTTGAAGGCGGTGGAGACCACTGCCGGGAAACCACGCTCGATAGCGGAGAGAGCACCCACAGTCTGCATCTCGTTACACATCATTTCGCAACGACGGCACATGACGCACTTGTTCATGTCGCGGATGATAGAAGGAGAAACCTCAATCTGGTAGCTGGACTGAACGTGGTCGGGGCCGACGAACGGGTTGGTGCGGATGCCGAAGCGGATAGCTAAGGCCTGAAGTTCGCACTTGCCGCTCTTGGCGCATTGCAGACAGTCGTTCGGGTGGTCGGAGAGCATGAGCTCGAGCACCGTGCGGCGTGCGTTGATTACGCGCATGGAGTTGGTGCGGACGACCATGTCGGGCATACATTCGGTGACGCAGGCGGGGGCCAGGTTACGACGACCGGCAACCTCCACGACACAGATACGGCATCCACCGGGTTTGTTGTGGACATCCATGCCCTTGAATTCAAAGTGGCAAAGGGTGGGGATGGAGATACCCAGCTTCTTTGCGGCGTTAAGAATCGTTGTACCTTTCGGCACTTCAATTTCTCTGTTGTCTATTGTTAATTTAATTGTATCCATATTGTTCACCTTTCACTAAATAATACTAATTGCACCGAATTTACATTTCTCAATACATGTACCGCACTTGATACAGAGTTCCTGGTTGATTTCGTGAGGCATCTTGACCGTACCCTTGATGGCACCGACGGGGCAGTTGCGGGCGCAAGCCGTACAACCTTTACATTTGTCAGCGTCGATGACATACTGTTTGAGGGCCTTGCACTGTCCGGCAGGACATTTCTTTTCGGTCACGTGAGCCACGTACTCATCCCAGAAGTTGTCGATGGTGGACAAGACGGGGTTCGGGGAGGTCTGACCCAAGCCGCAGAGAGCCGTATCTTTGATGACGTGGCTGAGGTTCTTCAGCAGGGCGAGGTCTTCCATGGTGCCGTTACCTTTGGTGATGCGGTCGAGGATTTCGCTCAGACGCTTGTTACCGATACGGCACGGGGTGCACTTACCGCAGGATTCCTCCACGGTGAAGTCGAGATAGAATTTGGCGACGGAGACCATGCAGGAGGTCTCGTCCATGACGATCATACCGCCGGAGCCCATCATGGAGCCGGCAGCCACGAGGTTGTCGTAGTCGATCGGGGTGTCGAGGAACTTCTCGGTCAAGCAGCCGCCGGAAGGACCGCCGGTTTGCACGGCTTTGAACTTCTTGCCGCCCTTGATGCCACCGCCGATTTCGTAGATGACTTCGCGAAGGGTGATACCCATAGGCACCTCGATCAAACCGACGTTGTTGATCTGACCAGCCAATGCGAACACTTTCGTGCCTTTGGATTTCTCCGTGCCGATGGAGGAGAACCACTCCCAGCCCTTGTTGATGATGACGGGGATGTTGGCGTAGGTCTCCACATTGTTCACGTTGGAGGGTTTCTTCATGTAACCCGAAACAGCCGGGAACGGGGGTTTGAAGGTGGGTTCGCCGCGCTGGCCTTCCATGGAGTGGATCAGAGCGGTTTCCTCACCGCAAACGAATGCGCCGGCACCGTAGCGGAGGATGATGTCGAAATCGAAGTCCGTGCCGAAGATGTTCTTGCCGAGGAGGCCGTACTCACGCGCCTGGTCGATAGCGACTTGCAGGCGGTGGATAGCCAGCGGGTATTCAGCGCGGATATAGACCAGACCGATGGTGGCGCCGATACAGAAGCCGCCGATAGCCATAGCCTCGATGATGGAGTGCGGGTCGCCTTCCAAGATGGAACGATCCATGAATGCGCCGGGGTCGCCCTCGTCAGCATTGCAGATGATGTATTTCTGGTCGGCAGCGTTCTTGGCGCAGAGCTCCCACTTCAAACCGGTGGGGAAGCCGGCGCCGCCGCGGCCGCGAAGACCGGACTTCTTGATGACGTCGATGGTGGCAGCGGGATCGTTCTGCTCCAGAACGCTGGCCAATGCCTTGTAACCGTCGCGCGCAATGTACTCGTCGATGTTCTCGGGATCGATGAAACCGCAGTTACGCAGGGCGATACGCATCTGTTTCTTGTAGAAACCCATGTGCTTGGAGTCGGAGATGTGGGCCTTGTTCTCGGGGTTCTCATAGAGCAGGCGCTGCACTTTTCTACCCTTGATGATGTGCTCGTTGACGATTTCGAGGGCGTCTTCGGGCTTCACCTGGGTGTAGAAGGTGTTGTCGGGAAGGATTTTCACGATGGGGCCTTTCTCGCAGAAACCGAAGCAGCCGGTGGTCACCACCTGCACATCGTCCGAAAGGTTCTTCTCCTTCAGGATTTGAACGAAATTCTCTCTGATTTTGGGGCTTTCTGAGGCCGTACATCCCGTACCGCCGCAGAGCAGAATGTGGTATTTGTAACTTGCCATAACGGTTCTTCTTACTGGTTATTTGTCGATTTTTTCGTAGTTCACCGGGATGACACCCTCCAGGATTTCGCCCTGCATGATGTATTTGGAGACGAGCTCCTGACCCTTCTTGGCGTCCACGTGACCGAAGACGATGGGGTCTTGACCGGGTTTCTTCACCTCAACGGTGGGTTCAGCGTAGCAGTAGCCCATGCAGCCGGTCTGGGTGACGACGGCCTTGACGTTCTGCTTGTTGCACTCGTCGATGATGGCCTCCATGGTCTGCTTTGCGCCGGAAGCGATACCGCAGGTTGCCATGGCCACCTTGACCTGCACTAAGTTCTCGACGTTCTCGCCGCCTTCGCGCAAATCAATCTTTGACTGCAACTCTTCTCTCTTTTTCTTGAGATCTGCCAATGATTTAATTTTTTCCATACTATAAAATTTGGTTGTAGATTTATTTTATTGTTTATTCGTGACTTACGATAAAAACTGTCTCTTTTTTTAGCGCGGCAAAGGTACAAAAAAAAACGATACAAAAGCATGGAAAAAACGGGGTAAAACTTTCGTGCTGAGTCGCTATTTTTTGGTAGATGATTTTTCTTTTGGATGGGGCAATAATTTCTCACCTTTTCCGTTATGCGCTCTGAATTTTTCAAACTTAAAAATCATCAGATATGAAAAACAAAGCAGTAACCATTGCGATTATCGCCAGTATCGCGTTCATTTTGGCGGCTATCGCCATCGGCATCGCCTACTACATGTCCAAAAAGCCCCAGAAAACCGTCTCCGTCGTCGGTCTCGTGGAAAAGGACTTCACCTCCGACCTCATCGTCTGGGAATTCGACTATTCCACCAAGGATATGGATATGAAGCAGGCTTATTCAAAGCTCAAGGAGCAGAATGAGATCGTGAAAGCTTACCTCAAGAAAGCGAACATTTCCGACAAGGAGATCGATTTCAAGAAGATAACTACCCACCCGACATACCATAGCTATTACTCCAATGGTCACTGGGTGGAGGATTTCGATGGTTACGAAGCTTCGCAGACGGTGCGTATCGAGTCCCGCGACATTGAGAAGATTGAGGCTCTCACCCGCGACATTGCCGAGCTATACGACCAGAATATTATGATTAACAACGACAATCCCGAGTATTACTACACGAAACTGTCGGATTTGAAGTTGCAGATGCTGGCCGAGGCCTCGCAGGATGCCAAAAACCGTGCTGAGACCATCACCAAGAATGCCGGTGCGAAACTTGGCGACCTCAAGAGCGCGAACATGGGTGTTTTCCAGATTACCAAGCCCAACTCCTCCGAGGAGTCCTACACTTGGGGCGGTGCCTTCAACACCTCCTCCAAGGAGAAACGCGCCAGCATCAACATGCGGCTGACATATTATGTGAAATAAAAAAAGCCCCGCGTCGCGGGGCTTTTTTTATTTCACACAAATTCTTTGCCGAAATCGACTTGGATGTCGGTGACGTATTGTCGGATTTGCTGTTCTTCCGACTTCTTGCAGATCAGCAGCATGTCGTTGTTCTCCACCACGATGTAGTCTTCCAACCCTTGGATGACGACCACCTTGTTGCGCGGCATGTTGACGATGCACTTCTCGGAATCGTACATTTTCACATGGTTGCCCACGACGGAGTTAAGCTTGTCGTCTTTCTTACGCAATTCGTAGAGGGAACTCCAAGTGCCGAGGTCCGACCAGCCGAAATCCGCGGCATAGACTTTCACGTTATCGGCCTTTTCCATCACGCCGTAGTCGATGGATATCTTTCTGAAACTTGATAGATACGGTCGATGAATTCCTCCTCTTGCGGGGTGTTGTACAATCCTTCGCCCTGTTTGAAGAGGTCGTCAATGTCGGGCAGGAACTCCGCAAACGCTTTGCTGATGCTGGACAGCGACCACATGAAGATGCCGGCGTTCCAGAGAAAGTCGCCACTTTCGAGGAAGCTTTTCGCCATCTCCAGTTCCGGCTTCTCGGTGAAGGTTTTGACAGCGAACACAGACGGATTGCCCATAAAGCCCTCGTCCTCATCGTATTGGATGTAGCCGTAGCCGGTGTTGGGGAAGGTCGGTCGGATGCCGATGGTGAGCAGGCACGGTTTTTCGGCCGCGAGTGCCAGTCCTTTGCTGATGACATCCACGAAGATGTCCTCCTTTTGGATGTAATGGTCGGAAGGGGCCACCACGATGACGGCATTCGGGTTCTTGGCCTTGATTTTGTAGTTGGCGTAGGCGATGCAGGGGGCGGTGTTGCGGCGGTAGGGCTCCAACATGATTTGCTCGTCCGCAATGTCGGGCAGCTGCTCCCGCGTCTGATCGTGGTACGCCTTGTTGGTGACGATGTAGATGTTCTCCTTCGGGCAAATCTTGGCGAAACGGTTGAACGTCTTCTGGATCAGGGTCTGCCCGTCGCCCAGCACGTCGATGAACTGCTTGGGCGTGGTGCTGTTGCTCATCGGCCAGAAACGTGCACCCACGCCCCCGGCCATGATGATACAGTAATAGTTTTTATTCAGCATGTTGTTATTTTGTTGATATTTGTATTTACCTATTCGTAGAGACGCAAAATTTTGCGTCTCTACGATTGCATTAGATGTTTTTTCACGTGTAGAGACGCACGGCCGTGCGTCTCTACAACGGGGATTAATTTTCGTTCAAGGCCTTCACGCCCGGCAATTCCTTACCTTCCAGATATTCCAACATGGCGCCGCCGCCGGTGCTGATGTAGGAGATGTAGTTGCCGAGGTCGTATTTGTTGACCGCTGCGATAGAGTCACCGCCGCCCACAATGGAGTAAGCGCCTGCCAGGGTGGTGGCTGCCACGCTTAAGGCAACTGCGCGGGTGCCTTCGCTGAATTTTTCCAGCTCGAACACGCCCACAGGACCGTTCCACAGAATCGTCTTGGAATCCTTGATGACCTTCGCGATGTTCACGCGGCTCTTCGGACCGATGTCGAGTGCCTCCCAGTTGTCGGGGATGTTGTTGTCTTCGGTCACTAAAACGTTGGCATCGTTGCTGAATTTGTCGGCGCAGACGCTATCGACACGGCAGACGAAGTTGACGCCGGAGGCTTTCACCTGGTCGAGAATTTCCTGTGCAACGGGCAGCATATCAGGCTCATACAGCGAGTTGCCGATGGTGAAGCCCATAGCCTTCAGGAAGGTGTAGCTCAGACCGCCGCCCACCACGAGGTTGTCAACCTTGGGGATGAGGTTCTTGAGGATGTTGATTTTCGTGGAGACCTTCGAACCGCCGATGATGGCCGTGAAGGGGCGCTCCTGACCGTTGAGGGTCTTCTCGAGGTTCATCACCTCATTGTAGAGCAGGTAGCCGGCAAAAGCCTTGCCCGGGAAGCAGCGAGCCACGGTGGCCGTGGAGGCGTGCTCACGGTGTGCGGTACCGAAAGCGTCGTTCACATACACGTCGCCCAAACGCGCGATAGCCTTGGCAAAATCAACATCGCCCTTCTCCTCTTCCTTGTGGAAGCGCAGATTTTCCATCAGCACGACACTGCCGGGTTTAAGACCCTTGCAGAGGGTTTCGGCCTCCGTAGTGAGCACATCACCGCCGAAAACGACCTCCGTGCCGAGGATTTCGGACACTTTCTTCACGATGTGATGCAAGGAGAACTCATCTTTTGCCTCACCTTTCGGGCGGCCGAGGTGGGAGAGCAGGATGGCGGAACCGCCGTCGGCGAGAATCTTGCCGATGGTCTCTTTCGTGCGCACGATGCGGGTGACATCGGTCACGTTGAAGTTTTCATCCAACGGCACGTTGTAGTCAACGCGAATCAGGGCTCTTTCGCTGCTGAAATTATGTTCTTGGATTGATTTCATAATAGTTGGGTATTTTGGTGAATAATAAATTTCGAAATTATTCGTCTGCGGGACGCGGACGGCTCCTATACCGCCACCTCCGCCTTGATGTGCGGGTGAGGGTCGTAATTCTCTAAGGTGAAGTCCTCGTATTGGAAGCCGAAAATGTCTTTTACTTCGGGGTTGATACGCATCTGCGGGAGCGGGCGAGGCTCGCGGGAAAGCTGTAACTTGGCCTGATCCACGTGGTTGGAGTAGATGTGTGCGTCGCCGAAAGTGTGTACGAAATCCTTGGGCTGGAGGCCGCAAACTTGCGCCACCATCATCGTCAGCAGGGCGTAGGAGGCGATGTTGAAGGGCACACCGAGGAAGACGTCTGCGCTGCGTTGGTAGAGCTGGCAGGAAAGTTGCCCGTCGTTGGCGTAGAATTGGAACATCGTGTGGCACGGAGGCAGCGCCATCTGATCCACATCGGCGGGATTCCATGCGCTCACGATGAGACGACGGGAGTCGGGGTTGCGCTTAAGCTGCTCTATCAAGCTGGTGATTTGGTCGATAACGCGGCCGTCGGGGGCTTCCCACGAACGCCACTGCTTGCCATAGACCGGTCCGAGGTCACCGTTTTCGTCCGCCCACTCGTCCCAAATCGTCACGTTGTGGTCGTGCAAATACTGGATGTTGGTATCGCCGCGCAGGAACCACAGCAGCTCGTAGATAATCGAGCGCAGATGCAGCTTCTTGGTTGTCAGCAGGGGAAACCCCTTCTGCAGGTCGAAGCGCATCTGGTAGCCGAAAATGCTGTAGGTGCCCGTGCCCGTGCGGTCGGATTTGTAGTGACCCTCGTCGAGAATCGTGCGCATCAAGTCAAGATACTGTTTCATTATACTTCTATTTATCTCTTTGGCTTCAACCCCCACATTGCGCTCCTTCGTCGCTTATGTGGGGTTAATTGCACTCCGTGCGTTTTGCCTCTTCGAGGCTGCTCAAGGAAGATGTTTCAATATAACTGTCCACTAATCCCTATTGCCTATTGCCTGTTGCCTTAAGCTTCTAAGCTTTCCAGCACGTCCAGCACGTTCTCTAAATGCGTGTCGGCCACTTTCTCGATCTGGCCTTTGTCGCAGAGCGCGGCCATTTCCGGGTCGATAGGCAGTCTGTCTAACAGTTTGATGTTGAACTCCTTGGCTACCTCTTCGGCGCTGCTCTTGCCGAATACGGAGATCTTCTCGCCGCAGTGAGGGCAGGTGATATAGCTGTAGTTTTCGATGAGGCCCAGAATCGGGATATTCATCATGCCGGCCATATTCACGGCTTTACTCACGATGAGGGAGACCAGCTCTTGCGGGGAGGTGATCATCAGGATGCCGTCGAGGGTGATGGTCTGGAAGACGGTCAACGGTACATCGCCGGTGCCCGGAGGCATGTCAATCAACAGGAAATCAATGTTTTCCCAAATCACTTCGGTCCAAAACTGTTTCACCATGCCGGCGACTAACGGACCGCGCCATAGCACGGGCGACTTCTCGTCGGAAATCAGCAAGTTGCTGGAAATCACTTCGATGCCGGTTTCCGTAACAGCGGGATAGACACCCTGCTCGCTACCGCGCACCATTTCGTGGAGGTTGAACATTTTGGGAATCGAAGGTCCTGTGACATCGGCATCGAGGATGCCCACGCGGTAGCCCTTTTTGCGCAGGGCCACGGCCAAAAGGGCAGTGACGGAACTCTTGCCCACGCCGCCTTTTCCGCTCACCACGCCGATGACTTTCTTTATATTGCTTAATGCATTCGGTTTTTCAAGCAAATCTCTACTTCCGCAGTCTTTCTGGCTGCATTCCTGACAATTGTGATTACATTCGCTCATATTCTATTGCTATTTTTAAGAGCGGCAAAGATACAATTTTTTTTGTTTAAGGTTTAGGGTTTAAGGTTTAAGGGGTTAGACGACATACTGTCATCCTTAAACCCTAAACCCTCAACCTTTTTCGGACGCTCCCGCCCCCGCCCGTTAGGGCTTCCATCTCTGTAGCTCTGCGTACAATCAGCGCACTAATGTCACACTACCCCTTACGGTTCGCTCCTTTCCCCCTCGCGGCTTGTAGCAGACGAGAGCCACATACACCCCTTCCGGGCAGTGATCGCCATCCCAGCCTCGTGTCAGCTCTTCGGTGTAGAACAGCAGGTTGCCCCATCGGTTGTAAATCATCATCCGGTAATACTCGATTTCGTCGGGGTCGCTGAACACTGGCCGGAACTCCGGGTTGAGCGCGTTTCCGCCGGGCGTGAAGGCGTTCGGGAGGTAGAGCTGGAGCGAGGCGAGCGTGTCAGGTTCCGGCATCACAGACGGGCCGGACGGGTCATCTGTTCCAGGGCCTGGCTCGGGCTCCGGCTCGGGCTCCGGCTCTGGATCCGGGTCTGGATCTGGATCAGGGTCGGGGTTCGGATCCGGATTCACGGGATCGCCATCAAATAGGACGCTGTCGATAAAAAAGCGATAGTCGATGGACTGCGGGCTAAATCCATGGTTTTGGAGTGGCCATTTCGGATATTGCAGGAGCGTGTCATTGTAGAATGCCACGAAATAGGGCGGGGTCATATTCTCGAACCCTGTCACGGTGAAGCGTTCCCACACAAGTCGGTCGGCGGTGAGCTCAACAGTATCTACCCCCACAAAACTGCCCTTCCAGTCGCTGGTGTCGGCAATATAACCTACCGCTAACCGCCGCCGCAGACTGTCGCCTAAATAGAAGGAACCGTAGAGGCCGTATGAGAAAATACTGAAACTGACGCTTGTGGGCGGTGATTCCAATTCGGGACTGATTAGTATTGTGACAAATCCATAAGGAATGGCAGTTCCCGGTGGCCCTACGTATTTGGATCCGACGCAGGCGCTGTTTCCTGGCGGATCGTTGGGGAACAAACTGTTCTGTATGTTGGCTATGGCTCCTCCATGATCGTTAAAATTCTCACGCCAGCATTGGTCTTGCCCTATAAGGCATTGAGTCTGATAAAAGTTTTGCCATGTATTGTTGTCGAAATCCTCATAATACGGCAGCAATTTCGGCGGGCAATCCTGCGCGAAGGCCGGTGCCCAGAGGCTGGAGACGAAGAACATCAGCACTGTCAAGAATCGGCAAAGTTCTTTAACAGAGCAAGTTAGGTTTATTGTGTGGAGGTGACTCATAAAAACGTATTCTCTTTTGTCTCTCTTTTGTCGCACGGAGTTGTATTTTCGTTACAACAGATGTGAAAAAAAATTATTCTGTAGGACTCGCATTACATACGTGTATTGTAAATGTTTCGAAACGACATGATAAAACAAACGTATTTGAAAAAAATGTACTTTTGCCGCGTTTTTTTTGAATTGATGCTATTTATGAAGACTCATATTCTGCAAAACAAATGTGCACAATACAGGGCGCCGCAAATTGCAAAAGCAAAGGGTATCTATCCATATTATAAGGCCATAGAGTCGGAACAGAGCACGGTGGTGAAGATTGACGGCAAGGATGTGCTGATGTTCAGTTCGAACAGCTACTTGGGCCTTTCCAACGACCCTCGCTTGAAAGAGGCAGCCAAGGCCGCTATCGACAAATACGGTACGAGTTGTTCTGGCTCGCGTTTCCTCAACGGTACCCTCGATATCCATGTCGAACTTGAGGAGAAGCTCGCCCGATTGGTGGGCAAGGATGGAGCATTGTGCTTCAGCACGGGTTTCCAAGTGAACTTGGGGGTGGTCTCCGCATTGTGCGGCCGCTACGACTACCTGCTGCTTGACAGGCTCAACCACGCCTCCATTATTGAAGGAAGTCGGCTTGCGTTCGGCAAATCGCTGAAATACGCCCATAACGACATGGGGAATCTGGAAAAGTGTTTGCAACAATGCCATCCCGAATCCGTCAAGCTGATTGTCGCCGACGGCGTTTTCTCCATGGAAGGCGACATCGTTCCGCTGCCCGAAATGGTGGCTTTGGCGGAGAAATACGATGCCGAGATTATGCTCGACGATGCCCACTCCTTGGGCGTTTTGGGTCACCAGGGAAGAGGCACGGCCGACCATTTCGGACTGACCGACAAGGTGGATCTCATCATGGGTACCTTCTCGAAATCGTTCGGTTCTTTAGGCGGTTTCATCGCTGCCGATGCCGACACCATCAACTATTTGAAACACAACGCCCGCTCGCTGATTTTCAGCGCCAGTATGCCGCCTTCCAACGTGGCAGCAGTTAGCAGGGCTATCGATATTATGTTGGACGAGCCGGAGCGCATCCAGCACCTTTGGGACGTGAGCAACTACGCCCGCAACCAGTTCAAGGAAAGAGGTTTCGATACGGGCCGCAGCGAAACGCCCATCATTCCGCTGTTTGTGCGGAATTCGGAGAAGGCTTTCTGGCTCTGTTCACGTCTGTTGGAAGACGGTGTTTTCGTCACGCCGGTCATAGCGCCCGCCGTTCCCGAGAACGACGTCCTGATTCGTTTCGCCCTGATGGCCACGCACACCTTTGAGCAAGTGGATGAGGCCATCGACAAAATCACCAAGGCATTTAAAGAAGCCGGAATCATATAATTATGGTTGTTCTGATAACTGGTATCTCGTCGGGTTTCGGTTTGGAGACCGCCCGTCTGTTAGCGCAAGAAGGCCATACCGTTTATGGCACTGTGCGCCGTGACGTGGAGCAACTGCCCGGGGTACATTATCTGAAAGTAGATGTCCGCGACCGTGAGGCTGTGCAAAGTGCTGTGCAACAGGTGGTTGATCAAGAAGGCCGTATTGATGTGCTGATTAACAACGCCGGCATGGGTATCGGCGGACCTGTGGAATTTGCCACCGAGGAGGAGATCCGGGAGCAGATGGATGCCAATTTCATGGGATTGGTGCATTTCGTGACTGCTGTGCTGCCCTTCATGCGCAAGCAAGGAGAGGGCAAAATCATTGCGATGAGTTCCATCGGTGGGGTGATGGGCCTGCCTTTCCAAGGCTTTTACTCCGCCAGCAAGTTCGCCATCGAGGGCTATTGCGAAGCCCTCCGTTTGGAAATCCAACAGTTTGGTATCCAGGTTGTGGTAGTCCGACCGGGCGATTTTTCCACGGGTTTCACTGCCAGCCGCAAAAAAACGCCCAACCCTGAAGCGATGAAGGCTTACCAAACCTACGCCGAATCGATGAATAAGGTGGAACACGACGAGACTGGCGGGTTGAAACCGCAAGTGCTGGCCCGCAAAATCAGCCAAATCATCCGCAAAAAAAGACCATGCCACGGTTATGTAGTGGCTTCGTTCGAGCAGCGCCTGTCAGTGCTTCTGAAGCGCATCCTGCCCGCCCGTTGGTTTGAGAAAATCCTCGGCAGTTACTATAAATTATAGAAGGGAACGTTTATACGCCCTTCTGCGCATGAACGGGTGGGTGATATATTCCCCGAACAATGACTGTACCTTGTAATTCTCCTCCAACTGCGGGTTCATGATGATAGTATCAATGCCCCGCTTGATGCAATTCTCATGCAGGTATTTGAACAGCAACATCGGAATTCCACATTGCTGATATTCAGGCATTACGCCCATAATGAGTGCTTCCAACGTGTCGTTTTTCTTTAACGCCTTCATGATACGGATGAACCCGAAGGGGAACAGCCGTCCGTTGGACTTTTTCACCGCTTTGGAAAGCGACGGCACGCAGAAGAGGAATCCTATGGGTTGGTCTTTTTCGTTGACGGCCACCGCCACGAAGTCTTTGTCCAAGATGGGCACGTAAGTCTTCAAATAGGCATCTATCTGCTTGTCTGTAAGGGGTGAAAAACCGTGCAGCGGAGCGAAAGCCTCGTTATACATGTGGAAAATCTCCATGCCGTAGCGTTTGCACATGTCGTTCATGCTTTTGGGAATGACCACATGCACATTGGATCTTTCCTCGATCAGGTGGGCGAATTTGAACATGGACGGCAGTTCGTGGCTCACCTCCAACGTCCGTTGGGTCCAGTCCACCTCTTTCGTGAAGCCGATTTTCTCCAACATAGGCCCGTAATAGGGGTAGTTGTAGAGGCAGGTGAACGGGCTCAAATGCTCAAAACCTTCCACCAACAGGCCTTCCTTGTCCATGTCGGTGAAGCCCCAGGGACCTCTCATGGAGGTGCGTCCGCGCTGTTTGCCCCAATCGGCGACAGTGTCAATCAAGGACTTAAGCACTTCCTCATCTTCGATGAAATCGAGCCAGCCGAAACGGACGAGTTTCTGCTCGTCATCGGCTTTATGGTTGATGATGGCGGCTACGCGACCCACAATCTCATCGCCCCGAAAGGCCAGGAAACAGTCCGCTTCGCAAAAATCGTAGGCGCCGTTTTTCTTGGGATTGAAGGTGTCGTATTCGTCGCCTTCTAAAGCCGGCACCCAATTTTCGCACTCTTTATAAAGATGTAAGGGAAAAGTCACAAACTGCTTCAGCTGCTTGTGACTTTCCACTTTAATAATGTTTATATTCATAATTTTCTATTCGTACAAAAACCTATCAAAAGAAATATCAAGGCTTTATGTGATAAAGGCAAAAGGCATTAGGCATTAGACAATAGGCAATAGCGTTATTTGAAACCACCTTAACCCTTAAACTTTAAACCCTAACCCTTAAACCTTAAACTAAACTGTTGCGTGTGAACCGACGTAGTCAATCACTTCGCCTACCGTCTCAAATTTGGGTGTGCCCTCAAACTTGAATCCGAATTTGTTCTCGACCGCGAGGCTCAGGAGCAGGATGGTCAGTGAGTCGAGGCCGACATCACGGACAAGTTGTGAATCCTCATTGACAGAGGAGAGATCCATGGAGGGCTTGATCTGTTTCAGTATTTCTTTCAGTCCTTCAAAAATAGTTTCTCTTTCCATAACTTATTGATTGCGTGAAACTTTCAGGGCGCCAGTACGCTTGAAGTCTTCTTTGCGCACCGTGATTTTGCTGACTTGGTGTGTGCTGGGCAGCGTGGCATTGACCTTGCTGACGAGCTCCTTGAAGTAGGCTTCTACCTCTTCCCACGGGGCATTGCCGAACTCTTCTATGCGCGGCAGGATTTCGATAGCAATCACCTGACGGCCATCTTGTTCGTCTTCTTTGACAAGGCAGTCGCGGAGTTTGTTGTCCTTGTAGAACGGCTCTTCGATGCTCTCGGGGCTGATGTTTTCGCCGTTCGAGAGGATGATGAGGTTTTTGATGCGGCCAACGATGTACATAAAGCCATCTTCGTCGAAGCGGACGAGGTCACCGGTTTTGACCCAGCCATCGGGTGTGAGGGTTTCAGCAGTTTTCTCGGGATCGCCATAATAGCCGAGGAAGACATTGTCGCCGCGGAACCACAGTTCGCCGTCCACGACCTTGGCTTCCTGCTCCGGATAGAGCTTGCCGACGGACGTGGGTCTGGTTTTCACGTCGATGTTGCCGGTGGTGAGGTTGGCACCTTCGGTCATACCATAGCCACCGAAGAGGTGGATACCCAGCTCGTCGAATTCACCGATGAGCTTCGGAGGCACGTTGGCAGCGCCGGAAATGATGACATCCAACTCGCCGCCCAGGAAGCCTTTGCCGTACATTTTGACAAGACCCAAGAGGATTTCGCAGATGCCAGGCACGGCCACTAACATAGTGGGTTTAATGACGGGCAGCTTACCGATGGTGTCTTTGGTGTTGCCGACAGAATACCAGGAGGCTCCTTTATAAAGTACCGACAAGGTGCTGTAAATCAATCCGAAAACATGGCTGAGAGGCAGCACGCAAGCGTAACGATGACAACCAAGCTGATGTCCCGGAGCGTAAACACCGTTCAGGGTGCCGCGCATCAAGGCACGATGAGGCAGGATAGCGCCTTTGGGTGCGCCCGTCGTACCGCCCGTGAAAAAGATGGCGGCAGGGTCGTTCTTGTCAACTGTAGCGACTGGAGCGGTCTGATCGGCACAATCCGTGATGGCGATAACCTTGCAAGGAGCCCCTTTCACGGCTTCCATAAACGGTTTTCCAGCAGCTAACACCTTGATGCCGAACTTCATACAGCAACCAATGACGGCTTCCGGAGGCAACATTGCCGGCAGATTGATGGCCACGTAGCCCGCCGAAGTGACGGCGAGGAACATTTCCACAGCATCGGTGGTGGAATTGTCCAAAATAGCCACTTTGTCGCCCTTTTGCAGCCCAAAGCTGTTGAGCAGGGCGCGTTTGCGTGCCACACGGTCGCAGACTTGGCGGTAAGTATAGGTGTTCACCGTGTCGGAGAGACAGGGAAGGTCAGACCATTTCTGTTCAATCCAAGTTACAAATTCAGGGAGAGTGGGGATGTACTTCACCTGCGCGAGCTCCTCGGCAGGAAGCATAGATGGGAAATAATGATTCTCTTGCATATTTTTTTTTAATTTTGACGGCAAAAATACACTTTTTTTCGGTCGTGCCACCATAATTGAAGACTATTGAACAGATTTTGCCAAATTATGTAGAAGGCTAAGAACACGGAAGAGAGCGGCTGGAGGTAGGTATTGGCCATCCAAATGCCCATGGCGGTGTTCTTCTGTCCAAGGAGCTGACCGCCCGCTACAGTATCACCGTAGCGGTGTCCGAGCCACTTGCCGAAGCCGAATTGTATGGCGCACATCACTGCCGAAAAAATCGCACCGTAGAGGATGATGTGTCCGTTGCCGCGGCCTTGCAGGAAAATGTAGTCGATGGTGCGACCCAAGGTGATGAAGAGTGCGAACGCCCATAGGTAGAACGAAACGCTTTTGTAGCGGCAGAGCCAGTCGTTGGCCTTGGGTGCCCACGTCTGCAATGCCAGCACTGTGAAAAACGGCAACGCCAGTGTGGGGGTTATGCGCCGCAAAATCATCAGAAACGAATGCCAGAAGGTGAGCTCCGGATGCACGCCGATGACGGTGAAGTAAAGGGGTGCTGCCACCGACATCACTAAATTGCAGAGCATCGTGTAGGCGGTGGTCGTCATGCGGTCGGCGCCAAGCATGTTGGAAATGACCACCACAGAGGCGGCCACGGGGCAAAGTGCGCACATCATTAAGCCTTGCGCCATCGTTTCGCTGCCCGACACGGCCCGCACCAACAGGTAAAGTCCGGCACTGACCACCAATTGGAAGAGCAGCAGCCAGAAATGGAGCATTGAGAAACGCAGATGGCGCAAATCGACAGTCACAAAGTTCAGTAGCAGGATGGTGAAAATTAGCCACGGCACCAATGCGGAGAGCTGTACGCTGACCCCGTGGAACAGTAGTCCCAACAGGATGGCGACAGGTAATACGTAGCTGCGATACTTCTGCATAACAATGACTTACATAGTTTTAGAAGAAAATACATCCCAGCCATTCGCCCTTAATACTTCCTGCGCTTCGCGGTTTTGCATGATACTGCCGCCGAAGACGTTGAAATCGAAAAGGTAAGGATTTGAGAACCAGGCGTTCACGTTCATTTGCAAGGTGAGCTCGGCGGTTCCTTTGTCGATGACCGCAAACTTCTCCAACGGGAGCGTGACGGTGAAGGTGTTGTCTGCGAAACCGCTGTCGGTAGCGATTTTGCCCGAATGTAGGTTGAAGGGCTGCCGCGTGCCTTCGGGGTCAATCCAGCGACCGTTGATCTTCATGTAATGGTAACCACCGCCGAGCATGTCGGGCCAGCTCATGTTGTTTTCCGGTGGGTTCGGGAAAAATCCCGTAGTGTTCTGTGTACCATCCAATCCGAATACGAACGTAATGGATTTGTACTCATCGGCGGGCAGAATGTCCGCAATGTCCCACGAAAGCGTTCCGGGAATGCGGATGTCGGTATAGTGAATACCTTGATTATCGGCAATTTCCACTATTTCGCCAGAAGTGGTCTCCAGCCGCACATGCGAGATGAAGAACTGTACGTCGTTGACCTCATAAAGATTCCCTGCGGCATTCTGATACATACAGGTATCCAACCGCAGGGGCTCATTATCGACGACAAAAGAAAAATTCAATGTGATATGACCGGTCGGCTTGGTACAGGCACCGCATAGTAGTGCGGATAATGCAACCAGCCATAATTTTTTAACCATACATTTGTAGTTTCAAGTTTCATGTAGAGACGCAAAATTTTGCGTCTCTACATTCAAATATTACCAATCATCGGTAACCTCTTCCGCAGGTTGCATTCCCTCCTCCAAGGATGCGATGAGCTTTTGCATCTCCTCGTCGATTTGGGAGAGGTAGCCGTACATGCTGGGGGTCCAGCCGGAGGCGGAAGTGTTGAACCAGACTTCGATGGGCGCGGAACCGGTGGCCTTCTCCTTGAAATCGGTGATGGTGTAACGGTAACGGTTGTCGCGGCATTCGAGTTTGAAGTTGTAATAGACGATGTTCTTGAAGCGCATCGTGCCTTCTTTGTCTTTGTAGAAAATCCGCACGCTGGAGCGCATGTTGATGACCCCTTTTTCGGGATCGGCGCTCTTGATGACTTCAGCGGTGTTCTTATAGTATTTCTTTGCCCAGGCCATCGCTCTGTCGTACAATACTTGAGGGGTTCCTTCCTGTTTCACAACATCCTGATAGGTGACCAGGTTGGTGCGTTCGTCAATGGGAAGGTAGGGGGCTTCCGGGATTTCGGTTTTTTGGGCAAGTGCGGCTATGCAGGCGCAGATGGCAGCCAGGAAAATGATAATCTTTTTCATTTTTGTCTTATTAAGGTTTGAAAATACAAATCGTAAACGTTCTTTTCATCTTTCGGCACGAACTCGGATTCCACCACTTTCCACTCGTTCTCGTCAATTTCGGGGAACCAGACGTCGGCCGTGAATTCAGAGACTATGCGGGTGAGGTAAAGTTTATCGGCGTGGGGTAGGAAAAGCCGGTACATGGTGGCACCGCCCATCACGAAGGCCTCCTCGTTGTCGGATACGAGATTAAGTGCCGCATCGATGGAATGTACGGTTTCGACACCCTCAAACTCGATGTCTTCGAGGGTGATGACGATGTTCCGGCGGTTCGGCAGGGGTTTTTTCGGCAGCGAATCCCACGTGCGGTCGCCCATCAGCACGGTGTGTCCGGAGGTGATTTCCTTAAAATGTTTCAAATCCACGGGCAGATGGCACAACAACTGGTTCTGGTAACCCAGCTCCAAACGCTGACCCACAGCCGCAATCATACTGATACTCATAATACGGATATTTTCGGCAAAAATACGATAGTCGCGGGGAATTTCCGCTCTTTTCAGATAAAATTATCAACTTTTCGTTGTTCGTAGAGACGCGCCATGGCACGTCTCTACATCTGCAAGGGCGCAGATGTCTTCATATAACCTAAAAAAACGTATCTTTGCCGCCGATTCTAAGACAATGGGAAAGAGAAAACAGGACACTCAGATTGCGATTAAGAACAGGAAGGCGGAGTTTTTGTACTATCTGCACACTTCCTACACGGCGGGCATTGTGCTGACCGGCACGGAGATCAAATCCATCCGGGCGGGTCGCGCCAATATCACCGATGCCTATTGTTCGTTCATTAACAACGAGTTATGGGTACACAACATGCATATTAGCGAGTACGCGCAGGGCAGCTATAACAACCATCAGCCCAAGCGCGACCGAAAACTGTTGCTCCAGCGCAAGGAGATGCGCAAGCTGATGACCAAGCTCAACGAGCGAGGTTATACCATCATCCCGACGTTGCTGTGGATTAACGAGAACGGCTATGCCAAATTAGACATCTGCTTGGCGAAGGGTAAGAAAATGTACGACAAACGCGAAACCATCAAGGAGCGCGACCAGCGTCGCCGCACCGACGAAGAATAAACCGCCATGGAAGAGAATCTGCCCATCACTGACATGTTGCCCGAATCCATCGCAGGGTCGGAGAAAATCTGGTACGGCATCGGCGAAACCGCTGAGGCATTAGGAGTTCCAGCATCCACGTTGCGTTTCTGGGAGAAGGAATTCGACATGATCAAGCCTCGCAAGAACAAGAAAGGCGATCGTTTCTACTCCAAAAACGACATCGGCATCTTGCGCACCATCCAATATCTTACGAAAGTGAAAGGTTACACCCTCCAGGGCGCGAAAACTGCTATCAAGAACGATTTCGTGAAGGAGGCCGATACCGCGGCCATCGTCACGACGCTGACGCAGATTCGGGAGAAATTGTTGGAAATCAAAAAATTATTGTGATTGTAGGGGAGAATAATTATTCGCCCCTACAGGAGGCCCCTATTGCTTTATATAATATAATGTATTACCGCACGATTCACGGAACATCGTTTCGGTAATCCGCCGTATGTCATCTTCGGTGACGGCGAAATAGCCGATGCGTTCGTCTGCGAAATCTTCGGCGCGGCTGTAGAATTCGCCCATAGCGAGGGTGTTTGCGCGGTCTTCCACTTTCAGATTCCGTTCTAAGATGATGGACTCGGCATTGTTCTTCACCTTCTGCAGATCGTACGAAAGTTTGCTATCGAACTGGAAATCAAACAGATACTTTGACAAAACCTGATCGGCTTGCTCGATGGTGACCCCTTCGGCGGGGCGGCCGTTGATGAAGAAAAGTCCCGGGTCGGCACTGCCGGCCACGGAGGCGGAAATGTCGGTGAAAAGCCGCTCCTCCGACACGAACTTGCGGTAGAGGTAGGAGCTCTGTCCCGTGCCGAGGATGTCGGAAAGCAGGTCGTAGGCGCAGTAGTCCGCGTGGGTGCGAGCGGGCATCAGCCAGCTTTTGAAGAGCATGTCGTCGGGTATGGGCTTTCGCACCGTCTTCTGACGATGGTAGCTGGGGCGGTGTTCTTTCCAGTATTGATGTGGGTTTCGCTCTCCCGAAGGGATGTCCCCGAACCATTTCTCCGCCATCGCAAAAATCTCGTCGGCACAAACATTTCCCGCCACCACGAGGATGGCGTTGGCCGGACAGTAGAACCGACGGTGGAAATCACGGATGATGTCCATGTCAACTTGCTCGATATGAGAGAGTTCCTTGCCGATAGGAAGCCACTGATAGGGATGTCCCTGGTAGCTGAGTTCGTAAACCTGCATCATCAGGTCGCCGTAGGGCTGGTTGAGGCAGGTCTCCTTAAACTCCTCCATTACCACCTGTTTCTGCACATCCAGCCCCTGCTGGCTGAAGGAGAGGGCGGCCATGCGGTCGGATTCCAGCCAAAGAGCCGTTTCTATATTGTTGGCTGGCAGCACGATATAGTAGCAGGTAAGGTCCTGCGAGGTGTAGGCGTTGTTGAGAGCCCCGACTCGTTGCAAAACCGCGTCGAAGTCGGGTGCATGATCGGAGCCGCTGAACATGAAATGCTCCATCAGGTGGGCGAGGCCGGTGCAATTTTTGTCCTCGTCACGAGAGCCCACACGATAGACGATGGTGCAGGCGGCCAGCGGGGTGGTACGGTCTTCATGTACCAGCACATGCAGCCCGTTGGAGAGGATGGTTCTTGAAAAGGGGATGGCCATATATTTATCGAATTTTGCGGCAAAAGTACGATTTTTTGGAGAAAAGAAAGGATGAAAAGAATATAATACCCTTGTTTGTTATTCCTAATTGCAGCAATAAAAGGCAGAATATCAGAACATTACAATAATTTCAAAAAAAAATTATATCCCATGATGATTGATAGAAAAAAAGTGTATCTTTGCGCCATCAAAAAAGGAACGCTTCCTTAGCTCAGTTGGTTAGAGCATCTGACTGTTAATCAGAGGGTCCAAGGTTCAAGTCCTTGAGGGAGCGCAAAGAAAATCAAGCACTTACGAAGAAATTTGTGAGTGCTTTTTTCTTTTAGCACTAACAAAAGGACTAACATTTTCCTTTCCCCACAGGTTTGTTGGAAACAAATGTTGTGGCATAATCCAAAAAAATGTATCTTTGCCGCTTGAATTTGGAAGATTATGTCGAAACTAGCGGTCGTCATTCTGAACTGGAACGGCAAACGGTTCTTGGAACGGTTTCTGCCCACGTTGCTGCGCACGCTGCCCGATTATGCGGAGGCAGTGGTGTGTGACAATGCCTCTGAGGACGACTCTGTCGCTTTCCTGAGAGAAAACTTCCCGCAGGTGACATTGCTGCAAAATGAGAAGAACGAAGGGTTTGCACTCGGCTATAACCTTGCACTTCAACGGGTTGAGGCAAAGTACTACTGCCTGCTCAATTCCGACATTGAGGTCATCGACGGCTGGATAGAGCCGGTGATTGAGCAGATGGATGCCAACGAGAAGATTGCGGCTGTGCAGCCTAAGCTGCTCTCCTTCGACCGGCGTGACGAATTCGAATATGCAGGTGCTTGTGGCGGATTTATCGACAAATACGGCTATCCCTTCTGCCGCGGTCGTGTCTTCAGCAATCTGGAGAAAGATCACGGGCAGTACGACACGGTGACTGACATCTTTTGGGCGACTGGCGCGGCTATGTTCGTCCGTAGCGATGTTTTCCATCTGATGGAGGGCCTCGATGGCGACTTTTTTGCACACATGGAGGAGATTGATTTCTGTTGGCGCATCAAGAATTTGGGATACAAGATCAAGGTGAACCCCGCATCGGTGGTTTATCATATTGGTGGCGGCACTTTGCCCAAGAATAACTCCTACAAGACATTTCTCAATTTCCGTAACAGCCTCTACCTTCTTATCAAAAACCTTCCCGACGAACGTATTCGCAAAACCTTGATATTGCGGTTCTTCCTGGATCAGGTGGCGGCGTTTTCGTTCCTCGCGCAAGGACATGTGAAGGATTTCACAGCGGTTTATAAGGCACTCTACACCGTTGCTCGTACCTACAAGCAGTTCCTTGCCAAGCGCAACACATTCCCGAAACTCGCCTTCCAGGACTGCTACCCGGAGTCGGTGGTGAAGCTTCATTACCTGAAACGTAAGACAAAATTCGACGGAAAATCATTCTCAACCGAAAATCATGGAAGTTTTTGCCCAGTTTTACCATTATCTGCTGCCCGTGATGACTGTTTTGGGCGTGATGGTGTTCATTACGCTGCAGTTCGTCACACCTGCCTACGGTATGACGTTCAACAACCGCTGGGGTTTCTCCGTGCGCAGCAATTTGGGCTGGTTTATTATGGAATGTCCGGTCTTTTTCACGATGCTTGTACTCTACTTCATCTCGTTAGGTCTCAATGTGAAACCGTTCAATCTGGTTACCTGTGTGATGTTCTGCTTTTTCGAGTTCCACTATTTCCAGCGATCGTTCATTTTCCCGCTGCTGATGCGGGGACAGAGCAAAATGCCGGTTTCCATCATTGCCACGGGTGCAGTCTTCAACACTTTTAACGCCATCATGCAGGGCGGCTGGCTCTTTTTCTTCTCGCCGGCCAATGCCTACCCCATGAACTGGTTCTGGTCGCCGCAGTACATCATCGGCTCCGCGTTGTTCGTTTTCGGGATGGTGGTCAATCTCTACTCCGACCGCGTGATCCGCAACCTGCGCAGCGATGTTACCGACAATAACTACTACATTCCCCATGGCTGGCTGTTCAGCAAAATCAGTTCCGCCAACTATTTCGGGGAGATTTTGGAGTGGGCAGGTTTTGCTATCCTCACTTGGTCAGTGCCCAGCGCGGTGTTCCTGCTATGGTCTATGGCTAACATTATCCCGCGTTCCAAAGCCGTATATGAACGTTATACCCAGTTCTTCGGCGAAGAGTTTACCTCGCTGAACCGGTATAAGATTTTTCCGTATATCTATTAAAGGGTTAAACGGTTAGGCGGTTACACGGTTAATAGGGCGAAAAGTGATTCGCCGTAACACAATAAAATTAAAAGTTCGCTGTTTATAAGTAATTTTCACGTGCAAAATTCGGCTTTTTGAAAGTTGTATTTTTGTTCGTTTGTAAAAATAGGTTATAATCAGTAAGATATATGAAGATATTCAAGCTTTCCCTGCTTTTTCTGATGGCAGGCGTGTTTACCGTCCAGACGGTTTCTGCGCAGCGAACGGAGAATTTCAAGTCGCCGCTGTATGAGTACCAGACGGCGGTTGATCTGTTCAACAAGGAAAAATACGGATCTGCGCAACAGTATTTCCAGCAAGTTTACGAAAGTACTGAGGACAAGCAGCATGACCTGAAGACGAACTCGCTGTTCTATCAGGGCGTATGTGCCGCCAAACTCGACAATCAGGATGCCGGTTACCTGCTGCAGACCTTCATCGACCGCTACCCCGTGCACACCTCTGTGCCCGAGGCGCGCTACTATTTGGGTCGGTTCTACTTCGCGAGGAAGAACTACAAAAAAACCATTGAGCAGTTCGATCAGATTTACGAGTCGGAAATCCAGCCCGAAAATGTGCAGGAGTACCATTTCAAGAAGGGCTATGCCTATTTCATGACGAAGGATTACGACAATGCGCGGATGATGTTCCGCAAGGCGCGTGAGGAGGAGGGACCTTACCGCGACCGCAGCATCTATTACCTCGCTTACATGGCCTACCAAAATGAGCAATACGATGCCGCACTCGAAGATTTTCTTACCTTGAAGGACAATCCCGAGTTCAAGGATGAGGTGCCCTACTTCCTGACCCAGATCTATTTCAAGGACGGGCAGTATGAGAAAGTGCTGCAAGTTGCGCCCGAGATTGGAACCCCGAAGGACAAAAACCAATCGCAGGTGGCGCGGTGCGTGGCTCTGTCGAATTACAGCCTCAACCAATATGAGGAGGCCGCCGACAACTTCGCCAAATTGCAGAATAACAGCCAGATAGATCTCGATCGTAACGACTGGTTTGCCATGGGTTTCACCGACTATCGCGTACAGCGGTATAACGAGGCCATCACCGATTTTTCCCATGCCGCCAACGACAAGGAACCTGATGCGATGACCCAGCAGTGCTATTTCCTCATCGCCGACTGCTACATGAAGACCGGCCAGCGGACCCTTGCGGCGCAAAGCTTCAAGGAAGCTTCCAAGTACGATTTTGACCCCACCATCAAAGAGGAGTCGATGTTCAACTACGCGAAGTTACAGTGTGAGACTTCCACCAGCCCGTTCAACAACGGCATTGAGGCGTTGCAGGATTATCTCAACCAGTATCCGCACGCGCAACACAGCGACGAGGCTTCCGAGTATCTTTCACGGATTTACCTCTCCACTAAGAACTACCAGGCTGCCATCAATTCCATTGAGAAGCTTAAGACCAAGAGCCCTTCCATCTTGAAAGCTTACCAACGTTGCACCTACAACCGCGCCCTTGAGCAAATCAACAACAAGAATTACAAGGATGCTATCGCGCTGTTAGGCAAGACGTTGTCTGCTCCGTCCGACAAGAAAACCCATTTGGATGCGCTCTACTGGAAGGCTGAATCCCAGTATCGTAACGAGCAGTACAAAGATGCTTACTATTCCTTCCAGACCTACCAAAACGCGGACAAGGCTTCTTCTAACGAATACTATGTAAAATCTTATTATTCATTGGGTTATGCTGCTTTGAAGTTGAAACGCTACAAAGATGCCGGCAACCATTTCAGGACTTACCTCAATAAATCGAAAAATTCCGACGAGTTGGATATCCAAGCGGATGCTTCAGCGCGTTTGGCCGATTGTTACTTCATGCAGCTCGACCTTCCGAACGCCATCAAGTACTACGACCAGTGTGAGCGTCTCGGGCAGTCGAATGCCGATTATGCAGTCTATCAGCTGGCGAAATGCTATGGTTATCAGAAGAACAACAACAAGAAAATCCAGACGTTGGAACGTCTTATAAACAATTATTCCTCAACAAGTTACAAGGATGATGCGGAGTTTGACTTGGCGGTGACCTATCATACGCAGAATGACTATGCCAGTGCCATTTCGGCGTATAAGTCGTTCATCAAGAGCCATCCGAAGAGTCAGTACATCCGTCAGGCGCACACGCGTTTGGCGCAAGCCTATTTGAACAGCGATAACCCGCAAATGGCCATCTCCACGTACAAGTATGTGGTGGAGACCTATCCGGGTTCGCAGGAGGCCAAGGACGCACTCGCCAACTTGGAGACGATTTACACGGAAAATGGCAATACCAGCGAGTTTTTCGACTATGTGCGTTCCAAGAACATGAACATTTCCGCCGACCGTCAGGATTCTATCGCCTTCAAGGCTGCCGAAACCAAATACAACCGTGGCGATTGCGAAGCTTCCATCGCTGCTTGTCAGGATTATCTGCGGCAGTTCCCGAACGGCTCGTTTGTGGCGAAAGCTCATTTCTACAAGGGTGAGTGCGAGTACGGCATGAGACGTTATGATGACGCACTGGCTGATTATGAGGCGATTATCAAGAAATACAAGACCGAGTACAACGTCACTGCGCTGCACAAGGCCGCTTCTATATTATATAATGACAAAAAGTACGCCAAGGCGCTGACTTACTTCAACAAGCTGATGGAGAACACCACGGCTGAGGAGGAGATTCTCTACGCCAACAACGGCGCTATGCGCTGTGCTTACTTCCTGAAGGAGTACCGTTCGGCACTGACGAGTGCGGAGAACATCATTCGCGCCAACCAGCCCGATCAGGATCTGCTGTCGGAGGCATTGCTCATCGCCGGTAATTCTGCTATGGAGCTCGGCGAGGTTGCGACTGCCAAGAACTACTACAGCCAGCTGATGCCCAAGGGTAGCAACGACCTCTGTGCTGAGGCTGCCTACCATTTGGCCGACATTGCGCTCAACCACGACAAGAACCTTGACGACTGCGAAGCCCGCATCAAGGCTATTCTCGGCAGTGACTACTCCTCCGAGTATTGGTATGCCAAGACCTTCATTCTCTACGGAGACCTCTACAAGGCGAGGGGCAACTACTTCCAGGCCCGCCACACCTACCAGAGCATCGTCGATAACTATGGCGGTGAGGATCTCGTAAAACTTGCACAACAGAAGATTGCGGAAGTTGATGCATTGGAAAATTAGAATTAGGAATGCGGAATTAGGAATTAAGAATATTGGAAAAATGAAAAAGATAACGTTATTATTGAGTATAGTGTTGTTTGCGGGGCTTGGTTTGCAGGCGCAGGTAGTGGACTCAGCGCAATTGCTGATCAAATATGTGCCGAAGCTGGCCAACTCCAACAAAATTAACCAGCAGGCTGTGCTGAAGGATACGGTGGTGAGCGAAAAGGTGGAGTTCAACTATGTGATTGCTCCCAACAAGCCGCAACTGTCGTTCCAGCCGGGCGATATGCAGGTCGGCAAGCTCAATCCCGAAGTGAAGGAGCGCTATTACCGTAACTACATCAAGCTCGGGTTCGGTTATCCGATTACACCGTTAGCTGAGCTTTCGATGCACAACTGCCAGAACCCGAAATACTCCTACGGGTTGAATTTCCACCACTTCTCGTCGTGGGCCAATCCGATTGGTAAGGAGCAGAAAAAGTACGCCTACGCGCCCACCAGCGATACGCGGGTGCATCTCTTCTTCAACCGTATTTTCAAGAACTATACGCTCTATACCGCTTTGGACTACAACCACGAGCTGGCTAACCTCTATGGCTATTCGAGGGATTGGGTCTGTCCGGAGCTGTATGTGAATCCCGACCAATACTATGCGAAGGAGTACCGCGACAGCATCAAGAACAACTTCAACCACGTTCATGCCTTGGTCGGTTTCCGTTCCAATTTCACCGCCGAGGAGCCTCGGTTGAAGGAAGATGTCCGGGTCGGTTATGACTTTATTCGCACCAGCTGGAATAATATCGAGCATGGGGTGGGGTTGCATGGAATGCTGGCATACGATGCCAAGTTCCTGAAAATCTCCGGTATGCAGCACTACCAGTTGGATTTGGGTCTCGACTACTACAACAATATGTGGAGTGACAGTGTGCCGATGGGCACCGACCAAAGTTTGCTTCGTCGCCGCATTGACAACAGCCTCAAGTTTGAGCTGAAACCGACTATGCGTTTCAGCATCCGCGAGTACCACCTTTTGGTGGGTGTCGGGGTGCCGATTCTCAACCAGTTCAACAAGACGCAGTGCCCGATCTATCCTGTGGCGGAACTCCAGATGGGACTCATCCGTGGGGTGCTGAACCTCTATGCGGGTGTTGATGGTCGCAGCGAATACACCTCATTGAAGAAGATGCTCTATGAGAATCCCTACGTAAAGCCCAACCTTGACACGCTGAAGTTCACCAAGACGCAGATCAGTATCTACGGAGGCGTGAAAAAGATTACCAGCAAGTTGAACTATCATGTGTCGGCACGCTATTCCTACAGTCGAGACCTGCCGTTCTACATGCTTGACACTGCCAGCCTGCTCAAGAATCAGTTCGATGTGGTGTATGCAAAGAAGGGTACCGAGCTGGACGTGAACGCCAATTTGAGTTGGGAGGCCATCAACCACCTCTACTTGAACTTGAACGCCCGTTACCACGACTTCTTCTTCCTCGAAGATTACGACTGGTTTAATTCCGATTACATCACCGGGGGCAAACCGCTCTACATCCCGCGTTGGGAGATCGGTTTCGAGGGTAAGTACATCTTGAACAACCGCTACATCTTCACGGCAAATGCGAAAGTCGGTCTCAACCGTTGGGCAGTGGTGCCGAAATGTGTGCCGGTGCTGGACGAGGAAGGCTATCAAGTGTACGACTGGGAAGGAAACCCCATGCATCAGTTGGAATATACGGTTGAGAATGATATCCGCAAGAATCCCGATGGTTCAAAGAGTTCCGTCAAGCCGGTGCTGAATTTTGGCATAGGGTTCGAATACCTGATTACCAAGCAGTTCACGGCGTTCGCAAACATTAACAACATCGGCTGCCAGTACGCCACAAACTATTACGGCTTCAACAACTTCGGTATCAATGCCATTGTGGGTATCACCTATTCGTTTGGCAATGAGTCCATTAAGATCGTGAAGAAGAAAAAATCCATCGCTGAAAAAGCCCAATAATGAAGAAGAAACTCATCGTCACCGCCATTCTGATGGGGTTGTTTCTCACCACGTGTGAAACCACATACCATCCGACCATCCCGTACAAGAAGGTCGATTTCACCATCTATCCGAACGACGTGATGTATTACCGGCTGAATACCTACGGCGGGTACGAGTACTTTACCGGTGGGGTGAGCGGTATTGTGGTGTTCCGGCTTGATGAATGGACGTTCAAGGCTTACGATCGCTCCTGCTCCTACGACTGGGAGGAGCCCACTTCGTGGATTTGGATGCATCCGAACGGCATCACCCTGATTGACTCGCTGTGCGGTTCCATCTACAATGTTTTGGACGGCACGGTGATCTCCGGTCCTGCAAAATGGCCGTTGCGCGAGTACCACACCCGCTATGATGGCATGCAGTTGCGGATTTATAGCTAATCGTGATATTTTTTTGAATTTTTTTGGCACGAAAAATCATTCGTCAAGGTAGGGGCAAATAAGTATTTGCCCCTACAAAATCAATAATTGTATATATATGTATATATGTACAATTTTTTTTTGAACAAATATAGGGTTTGTCAAAATCCGTATTGAAAAATTTTATATTTTTGCTTATAGAGTGGATAAAAAGTTTTATGTTTAATATAAATTAAAGGCTATGATTAAAAAATTACTCGCAACGTTAGGAGTAATCATCCTTTTCACAACTGCGGCATTCTCACAGAGCCAGATTAAAGGTTCCGTGAAGGATCAGTCAGGTGCTCCCTTGGCCTACACCAGGGTGATGCTGAAGGTTGGCGAACGTGTTGTCAACATGGCAACTGCCGATGCACAGGGTGATTACGCAATGTTTAACATCGAGGCTGGAACGTACGACCTGGAGGTTGACGCCATTATGGTCAATAAGAAGATGACCAAGGCTGGTGTCGTGGTGCCCAACAACCAGATTGTGTTCGAGAACTTCGTGATAGACCTCACAAACGATGTGGATGAGGTCGTGATTGTATGGGAACCGCCTGTGTTCTCGCAAGATAACACGACATCTTCGAACCGTTTGTCAGGTGAAAACATCCGTACGACTCCTGGTCGTTCGGTGACGAGCGCTCTGGCCAACTTGGAAGGTGTCTCCTCCGTGGATGGTGAGATGACCAGCGTCCGTGGTAACCGTTCCGACGGTCAGCAGACCATCGTCGATGGTGTGCGTGTCCGTGGTAGCAGCGGTGTCACGATGTCCTCCATCGAGGAGGTGCAGCTGATCCAAGGTGGTGTGCCGGCCGAATACGGTGATGGTACCTCCTTCACGGTCATTACCACCAAGCAGGCTCCGAAGGAGTTCCACGGTTCATTCGAGCTTCGTGGTTCCATCGATGGTTACAACAACTTCCTTGCAGCCGCAACGGTTACCGGTCCCCTGTTGAAGGGCAAAACCCGTAACGATCCTACCCGTATCGGTTTCCTGTTGAGCGGTGAGGTTTCCTACACGCATGACGGTGCTCCCGCACGCGGCGGCACATGGGTGGCCAATGATGATGCTTTGGAATACATTAAGGCCAATCCTCTTCGCTACAGCAATACTGATTTCGGTGTGCAATATCAAGAAGCTGCCTACCTCACCAGCGAATCTTTCCACAAACAGCGCGTTCGCAAAGGTGCTGATGGCTGGAATGCCCTCGCTCAGCTGAAACTCGACTTCATCCTCGGTCAGCGCCATAACATGAAACTGTCCGTCAGCGGTGCTTATGAGCATGGCTGGGGCAGATCTTGGGGTAGCACTTACGCCATGTTCGATGGCGATCATAACCCGGTCACGAAATCTAACACCGGCCGTGCGAATGTGCACTTCAACCACCGTGTTGTGAACGATACTACCGGTGACGCCGTCCTCAAGAACCTTATGTACGACATCAACGCATCTTACTACTACTCCCAGAGCACAACCTTCGACCCTGTCCATAAAGACCGTATTTTCGACTATGGTTACGTTGGTCAGTTCACGACCAATAAGGCGAAAGGTTATGATTACCATGACACGTACGTTGTTGAAGACTCCGTCAACGGACCTATCGAACTTCACAATGTCTATGTCTTCAATGGCTGGTATGACTCTGTGGTGAATTTCCAGATCAACCCCAACCACTATTGCAACCCTGATCTCGCCCAATATACCTTGAACTTCACCAGAGACTTCCCGTCTGAAGTTATCAATGGCTATTACGGCACCACCGTCCCCTACGATCTTGACATGTACAGAATGTTCGGTGCCCTTCGTAACGGTGACAGCCCCTCGATGATTTACGACATGTACTATGCTCCTGGTACGGTCCTTACCGGTTACAGCAAGTCTTCTATGAACCAGATTGGTTTGAAGGCCAGCATCTCCATGAACATCAAGGACCATGAGTTGAAATTCGGTTATGACTTCGAGAAACTGAAATACCGTGGATATGGTCTCGGTTGTTCTTCCTTGTGGCTGCTGATGCGTAACGAAGCTAACTCCCATATCTCCGAGTTGGATAAGAGCAACCCGATTATTTATGACAATGGCGAGTATATCTACGTTGACTATAACCGTCTTGTCAGCCTTGATGACCAGAGCGTGTTCGACAGAAACCTTCGTGAGCACCTCGGTTTGAATCCCAATGGTGATGACTGGATTGACATTGACAATTTGTCACCCACCACTTACAGTGTGGATATGTTCTCCGCTGAGGAACTTCTGTTAGGAAACTCCGCTGGTGCCAGCCCGCTGGTCAGCTACTATGGCTATGACTATACTGGCAAGAAATACAACAAGAAGACTTCTATTGACGACTTCTTCAACCACAGAGATGAAAATGGTCAGAAGACCTACAACATCGGTGCTTACGAGCCCATCTACATGGCTTTCTACATTCAGGATAAGTTCGCTATCAACTCCTTGCTCTTCAACGTGGGTTTGCGTGTTGACCGCTTCGATGCTAACCAGTCCGTGCTTAAGGATCCCTATTTGTTCCGTGAAGCTTATACGGTTGGCGACCTGAAAAATATTAACAGTAGCCTTAAATTCGTGGGCAACGCCACTGAAGACTGGGTTGTCTATTATTCCGGCAACGATGTCTATATGAGCGAAGCTGACATTGCCAGCGGCGAATTCACCACGCAGTCTGTCGTGGGTTATCGTTTGGGTGATACTTGGTACGATGCCAATGGTAACGAGGTTACCGACCCCGAAACGGCTCTCTCTTTAAATGTCAATGGCCCCGTGCTGAAGAATGAGATTGACCAGATCAATTCCATCACCAAGGTGGAGTCCGGCGCTTTCACCGATTACAAAGCCCAATGGACCGTGATGCCGCGTATCTCCTTCTCCTTCCCTGTGAATGACAACTCCCTGTTCTATGCGCACTATAACATCATCACTTCCCGTCCTACCAACCTGCAGATTTCCCCGGTTGATTACCTGTTCATCTCCAAGAACAACTCCGCAAGCAGCATCATCACCAACCCGAACCTGAAGCCGCAGCAGAGTATCGACTACGAAATCGGTTTCCGTCAGAAGATTGGTGCTCGTTCCGCTATCAGTATCAGTGCTTACTATTCTGAGAAACGTAATCAGATTCAGGCTTACCGTTTCAGCGGTGCATATCCGAACACCTACTATTCTTACCAGAACATCGACTTCGGTACTGTCCAAGGTTTCACTTTCTCTTACAGAATGAACAGAACCAAGAACATGACCCTTTCTGCCAACTATACGCTGCAGTTTGCTAAAGGTACTGGTTCCAGCACCACTTCTCAGCTCTCCATCTTGGCTGCCGGCCAACCGAACTTGAGAACGCTGACCAACCTGAGCTTCGACCAGCGTCACAGAATTGGTATTAACTTCGACTATCGTTTCGAGAGCGGTGTCAACTATGATGGTCCTAAGACTGAGAAGATCAAGATGGTTGACGGTAAGGAGACTGTTAAGGAGATTGAGTGGTTGGCCAACACGGGTCTTTCCCTGTTGTTCTCCGCTGCCTCCGGTACGCCTTACACCCGTTCCAGCACCCCGTATTCCAATATCGTGAGCGGTACTACTTCCACGCTCTCTGGTACCATCAACGGTTCCAACCTGCCGTGGCAGTTCCAGTGCGACCTCCGTATCGACAAGACCTTCATGTTCAACTTCAACAAGAACAAGACGGATGAGAACGGTAAGGCCAAAGCCGCCAAGATTGGTTATCTGACCGTTTATGTGGATATCCAGAACCTCTTCAACTTCAAAAACGTGATTTCTGTGTATGACTATACGGGTAACGCCGATGATGACGGCTACCTGTCAGCAGCTGCTTATCAACAGCAGATTAACTCTCAGGTCTATGTGCCTTCTTACGTCAACTACTATCTGATGAGAGTCCAAAACCCGTATAACTACAGTCGTCCGTTCCGCGCAAGCTTAGGTATTCAATTCGGCTTTTAATCATTAGAAAAAAAAATCAGATATATGAAAAATATTAGACAAATTTTCTGCTTGACACTTCTGCTTGCGCTCGTGACGACCGGGTCGTTGCGTGCCGAAAAAGTCAAAGGAGTGGTTAGAAAGTCATCCTCAGCGAAAGCGGAGTCCGCAACCTGTCTTCCGGCAAGCGGCTCCAATGAGCTGACGGTGAACAATGTACGCGCCTACATTGAGACGGGCGGTACGATGTGGTTCAAGGAAGTGGCCGAATATGAGGTTCCGAGAGGATCCGGCATGACATCCATGTTCTGCGCCGCTTTGTGGATTGGTGGTCACGACGCTAACGGTCAGCTGAAACTGGCTGCTGTGCGTTTCAGACAAGTCGGTGACGACTACTGGCCTGGCCCGCTGAAACTCACCGGCGCCAGCACCGTGCAATCCATGTGTATCAAATTCGATAAGCTTTTCAAAATCAGCCGCGCTGAGGTTGATGAGCATATTTCCAGCTACAACACCTCCGGATATGTAATGCCTTCCAGCATTGCCAACTATCCTGCTCACGGCGACGAGGGTTACTCCTACTACCTTCCTTTCAAGGATGTGAACGAAAATGGTTACTATGATCCTGAAAACGGTGACTATCCGTACTATGACATCAACAATGACCTCTGTCCTTGGACGGAAGATAACATCGCCAAGGCTGCCCAGCACGCCCTGCCGAGAACTCCGGAAGACATCATGTACTATGGTGACAACTGGCAGAATTCCAATGGCATGATCTATGCTGACCACGTGCTCAAGGGCGACGAGACCCTCTTCTGGATTTTCAACGATAACGCTGGTGCCCACACCGAGTCCCAAGGTAAGCCCATCGGTCTCGAAATCCGTGGACAGTGCTTCGGTTTCTCTACCAACGACGAACTTAACAACATGACGTTCTACTCCTACGAGATTATCAACCGTTCTACCTATTCACTGACCGACACCTACTTCTCCCAGTGGGTTGACCCCGATTTGGGTTATGCTTACGATGACTATGTGGGTTGCGATGTGGGCCGTGGTCTCGGCTACTGCTACAACGGTTCCAACGTTGATGGTTCCGGTCAAAAATGGGCTTACGGTGACCAACCGCCTGCCGTGGGTGTTGACTTCTTCCAAGGACCCTATATGGATGCCGATGGACGTGACAACCCCAAATTCTATGCCGACAGCGCCTCTGAGATTGGCTATTGCGACAAGTTCCTCAACAGCGAGTACCCGCTGGACCAGATGGCCATCAATGGTGTGAACTTCGGTGATAGCATTGTGGATAACGAGCGTTTCGGTATGCGTCGTTTCGTCTATCACAACAATAACAGCAGTGTGACGGGTGACCCGAGCATCGCTATTGAATATTACAATATGCTGTGTGGTATCTGGCGCGATAACTCCAAGATGCGTTACGGCGGCAACGCCCACACCTCCAACGGTGGTAACGGTCCTGAGTGCGACTTCATGTTCCCCTCTGACCGATGTCTGTAACTGGGGTACCAAGGGTGTTGACCCGAATCCCACCCAATACGGTGCTGATGGTTGGACGGAAGCCAATGTCGGTAATGCTGCTTACGACCGTCGTTTCATGCAATCTGCCGGCCCCTTCACCTTGAAACCCGGTGCTGTTAACTATATCACGGTTGGTATTCCGTGGGCGCGTGCCGCACAAGGTGGCGCCCAGGCTTCTGTTGAACTGCTGAAACGCGCTGACGATAAGTGCCAGTCACTGTTCGAGAACTGCTTTAAGACCCTTGACGGTCCTGACGCTCCCGATGTGACTATCCGCGAACTGGAGAATGAGCTGATCCTTTATCTCTCCAACAACGATCCTCAGAAAAACAACTATCATGAGACTTACGAGGAAATGGATCCCCAGATTCCCAAAACGTTGGCCTATACTACTTACATTAACGAGTATGACACTGTATATGCTTACGACGCACAAGCTAATCCTGACACTATCGTGACGGTTTCCACCGTTCCGGTTGAACATATTGATACGCTCACCCACGATCAGCGTTCATACAAGTTCGAAGGTTATCAGATTTACCAATTGGCTAACTCTTCTGTCAGTGTCACCGACTTGGGCGATGCAAGCAAGGCTCTGCTTGTTGCTCAGTGTGATATTGAGAACAATGTCGGCCAGCTGGTTAACTGGATTTACAATGACGCTCTCGGTACCTCCGTGGCCACCGAGATGGTGAACGGCGGTAATGAGGGTATTTCCCACTCCTTCAGAATTACGGAGGATAAGTTTGCTACCGGTACCAATAAATTGCTGGTTAACCACAAAGAGTACTACTTCTTGGTTCTCGCTTACGGTTATAATGAGTACAAGCACTTCAGTTTGGATGCCGATAATCTCGACGGTCAGCAGACTCCTTATCTCGCCGGTCGTAGAAACATTAAAGTTACAGTCGGTGTCCCGCACAAACCCGTGGAGACCCTTCTCAACTCCAGTTATGGTGATGTGCCTATGATTACCCGTATCGAGGGTCAAGGTAACGGCGGTATGTTCCTTGACTTGACGGATGAATCCCGCGAACAGATCCTCAATAACAATACTTATAATAATGTCCAGTACAAGAACAACTGCGGTCCGCTGAACATTGAGGTGATTGACCCGTTGATGGTGAAACCTTATGACTACATCATCAAGTTCCTCCCGAACAGTGTGAGCAACGATGTGAACGACAGCACCATGTGGCAGCTGGTTATCTCCGATGAGGTTTCTGACAGAGAACTTATCGACAACGGTATCTACACCTTTGATGAGAATGGCGATACGGTTGCTGCCCGTGTGGCGGTTTCTGATATGCCGATCAGTATGACCAATGAGCAACTTTTCTTGGATCTTGGTATTGCAGTTTCTATCAAGAACTACAAATTCAAGATTTATCAACAGAATGTGGATGAATATGTGCTTGGCCACGGCGGATATACTTACGCCAATGTTTCTACCTTTGCACAACCCGATGCGGTTGGTTCCAGCATTGAGTTCGGAGACGATAATCAGTGGCTCTCTGGTGTGTATGATGGCGACGGTGATTATCCGAACAACTGGATTCGCGCCGGTCAACAGACTGCGGCCAGCAAGTGGGAATGCAACAGTGTCCAGGAAGGTGCTGAGTGCGACTATATGAAGTGGCGTGCTGAGGACTGCTTCAACTTGTTTACGTTCAGCGATGGCGTGACTGCTGATGAGAAGGTCCGTGGTTTCATGGATCCCAACGCACAATTTGAGGAAATGGTTGACGGCACATGGGCCCCCTACGTGATGTCCTCCCCGTATGATGGTGGTCCTAAGGCTAATTTCTTAGTCAAGGATATCACTTATAGCGAGACTGCTCCGCAACCGATGTACTATGATTTCTCCACGCTGGGTAGCGTTCCGAACAAGGCTTGTTACAACCAGACTCTCACCAACCTCTATTCTGTGGATATTGTGCTGACTCCCGACAAGAGCCAGTGGACTCGTGCACTTGTGCTTGAGGCTGGTTCTGCTGATGTGGGCGGCGACATGAAAGTGACGCAGCACTTCAACGGCAGTACCTACAAGAACATTCGCCACGAACCCAAGACTTGTCCTTCTGTTGATAAGGATGGTAATCCCGACAACAGCGGCACGACGGGCTTCGGCTGGTTCCCCGGTTATGCTATCAATGTGGAAACTGGTGAGCGTTTGAACATCATGTTCGCTGAGAACTCCGAAGATGAATTGAATAACGGTAACGACATGATTTTCAACCCCACGAACATCTACGCCTACTACAGAGACTTAAATGCAGACACGCTGATGTTGGATGAGGATGGCAATCCGATTCCCATGAGCCAGAATATTTACAACTCCTTCAGAGACGTTTACGGTGTTACCTTTGGTGAGCCTCTGAACGGCGGTCGTCACTATGTCTATGTCGTCGGTAGCTCCGGTAATACGGCTAACCTTTACTATTCCACTCCGTCAAGACAACGTAACTTCAACGATGGTGGCAAGACCACTACCGTTCAAGGTTATACCCATGGTGGTACGTTCACAGATGCCGGCGGTCACTCCTATGCTTACTACGATTGCGGAGCATACGATGAAGGTCGTTGGTTGGCTGCCAAGTTCCAGACTCTGACTGAGACGAACTATAGCGCTTCTGCTCGTAAGGCTAAGAAGATGCAGATCTTTAACAATGTAATGTGGACCAGCATCCCGACGCCGACGCAGTTGTTGGAAGACAAGTGGCTCTCTACCACTGCAACGATCAAACTGCGTGTCTCCCGTCCGTACATGAGATACTCTTCCCGTTGGTTTGAAGATGCTTCCCAGGCTTCTAACGCCAGCCTGAATGGTGGTTATCCGATGTATGAGTTCACCACGAAGAACATCGCTCCTGAAAAGGTGGAGAGAATTGAGGATGTGGAAACTCTGCTGCAAGAAATCAACATTGTTCCCAACCCGTATTACGGATACTCCAACTATGAGCATGGTGCTCTTGAGAACTTTGTCCGTATTGTGAACCTTCCGGCTAACTGTTCGATTTCCATCTACACGGTTAACGGTACGCTGATCAGAACGCTCTCGCACGGTTCCGATGCCACCTCCTTCGTGGAATGGGATCTCAAGAACCACGCCAACATTCCGATCGCCAGCGGCGTTTATCTCATCTATGTCAACGCGCCTGGCATTGGCGAGCGCACGTTGAAATTCTTCTGTAACATGCGTCCGACTGACTTGAATGGTTTCTAAAATTATTAATCCAAAAATTCTGAGAATATGAAAAATCTATATAAATCATTAATAATTTGCACATTAGTTGCACTCTTGTCTGCAATGGTCAGTCCGGCCTTTGCAGGTAACAGAGACCGTTCCGGCCAGGCGGGAGCTTCCCACCTTTTGATTGACCCGTGGGCACGCACCAGCGGTATGGCAGGTGCTGGCGTTGCTGAGGTTCGCGGCCTTGAGTCCGTCTTCTCCAACGTCGCTGGTCTGACCTCCGTGCGTAAGACGGAACTGGCCTTTAACCGTACCCAATATCTGGTAGGTTCTGGTTGCGGCATCAACATTAATTCGATTGGTATTGCCCAACATCTGGGTAAGCAGAAAGACTTTGGTGTTATCGCCCTCTCTTTCTTCTCCCAAAACTTTGGTGAAGTTATGATCACCACCACCGACCAACCCGAAGGTGGTTTGGGCCATTTCAGTCCTACGTTGACCTATATCGGCCTGCACTACGCGAAGTCCTTCAACAACTTCATCAAGGGTGGTGTCAGCATCAAGATTATCAACGAGCGTATTTCCGACTCCAAGGCCACAGGTTTTGCCATCGACGCTGGTGTGCAATATGTGACTGGTAAGTTCGAAAACTTCAAAATCGGTGTCACCTTGAAGAACATCGGTCTGCCGATGCGCTATTCTGGTGACGGTCTGTCCGTTCGTGCCCGTATTTCGAGCCAGGATTACGAACAGACTCTTGAAATGCGTTCCGCTGAATTTGAGATGCCTTCCCTGCTTTCAATCGGTATCTCTTACGACTTGCTGTTCTTCGGCGCTGAGTATGCTGATTATAGCAAGGAAGACCTGGCTGCTGAAGGCCTTACCCGCGATGATGCTGAGCACCGTCTCACCTTCGCTGGTGCCTTCACCGCTAACTCCTATACCCGCGACGTCTTCTCCATCGGTTTGGAGTACGGTTTCCGTAACATCTTCATGATTCGTGCCGGTTACGGTTTCGAGAACATTGGCAAGGGTGCTGTCTCCTCTGAAAATGAGACTGCTGCCATCCTTCTCAACAGCGATTCCTTCTTCTCTGGTCCTGCCGTGGGTGCTTCTATCCTCATTCCGTTCACCAAGGAACGTAAGAATCATACCATTGGACCGCGTATGTATCTTGATTATGCCTACAGATTCACTAACCACTGGAGAGGCAACCACTACATCGGTATCAAGATTGCTTTGTAAGAGATTTTTAACTTATTATATGTCAACAAATAGAAGAGACTGTCACGGTCTCTTCTATTTTGTGTAAATTTAGAACCCAATTATGGAAGATATTAAGTATTATACGCAGGAGGGTTTGGATGCCCTGAAGCGCGAATTGAGCCAGTTAGAGGCTGTGGAACGCCCCAAAATTTCGCAGGCTATTGCAGAGGCGAGAGATAAGGGCGACCTCTCCGAAAACGCTGAATATGATGCCGCCAAGGAGGCCCAGGGTATGCTTGAGCTGAAGATTGCAAACCTCAAGAACCTCATCGCCAAGGCCCGCGTGCTTGACGAGTCTAAAATCGATGTTTCCAAGGTGCTCATCTATTCCATCGTGAAGATCAAAAATCTGAAAAACGGGATGGAGATGACCTACACGATTGTTCCGGAATCCGAAGCTGACCTTAAGGCGGGTAAGATTTCCGTCTCCAGCCCCATCGCTAAGGCTCTCATTGGCAATTCCAAGGGCGACACGGTCACCGTGCAGGCGCCTGCCGGCATGATGGATTTCCAAATCCTCGAAATCTCACGTTAAAAACCAACGCTATGGAAGAGACCATTTTCACCAAGATTGTCAAGGGCGAGATTCCTTGCTATAAGATTGCGGAGGACGACCGTTTCTTCGCTTTTCTCGACATTTCCCCGCTGGCAAAAGGCCACACGCTCGTCATTACCAAGCTCCAGAACGACTATATTTTCGATCTGGATGACAAGATGCTGGGCGATATGATGGTGTTTGCCAAGAAAGTGGCGAAAGCGATGAAAGAGGTGCTGCCTTGCCAGCGTATCGGCGTGGCGGTGATTGGCATCGATGTGCCCCATAATCATATCCACCTCGTGCCCATCAATGGTGTCGGCGACCTTGATTTCAAGGCCCCGCGCGTGCAACTCACGCCTGAGGAGTTTGCCGACATAGCTGCCAAAATCTCCGCTGCCATTCAGTAACCTATTGAAATTCAGGTGGCGCACAAAGTGCCACCTTTTTTGTCTTAAAAAACCGACCGACATGAAAATTATTGGCATAACCGGGACTTTGGGCGCTGGAAAGGGCACCATTGTCGATTATCTGGTGGACCATTACGGTTACCGACATTACTCCGTCCGCGGATACCTCATTGAAGAGGCAAAACGACGCGGTATGGAGCTAAATCGTGATACTTTCGTGGTGGTGGCCAACGACCTGCGGGCCACGCATTGTCCTTCCTACATCACCGACCAGCTTTACTTGCAGGCGGCTGAAAACGGGGAGAACGCCATCATTGAGAGTGTACGCACTCCGGGCGAGGTAGAATCGCTTCGCCAACAAGAACATTTCCTGCTTTTTGCCGTCGATGCCGACCCGGAAATCCGCTATGAGCGCGTGGTGGGCCGCGGTTCCGAAACCGACCATATCTCCTACGAGACCTTCCTCGAAAACGAAGCCCGTGAGATGTCCTCCACCGACCCGAACCACCAGAACATCGGCCGCTGCATGCAAATGGCCGACCACGTCTTTATGAACAACGGCGACTTCGAAGACCTTTACCGTCAAGTCGAAACCGTTCTCCAAGAGATAGGTGCTTAACAATATAAGGGCTGTCGGATTTTAATTGAGTAATTGCCAAATAAACTGATAGGTGGGATTAAAATGATAATGTGTAAAAAAGGTGGGACTTACCGACAGCCCTTTTGTCATTGGGATTGACGATGCAAAGATAATTAAAAAATTCGACCTTATGTCAATTGTTGATAATTTTTTAATTATTAGATTTTAACAATTAATTCTTAATTTTAAACATTTCAACTTTCGAAACAAAATGACACCGGAAGAGCATATTTTATCCGAATTGAATGAGCAGCAGCAGGTGGCTGTGACCCAAACCGAGGGTCCGGTGATGGTTTTGGCGGGTGCGGGCTCAGGTAAGACTCGCGTGCTGACCTACCGTATTGCGTACATGTTAGCTGTTAATAACATTAGTCCGTACCGGATTTTGGCGCTGACTTTTACCAATAAAGCCGCGGCAGAGATGCGTGAGCGTATCATCAACCTCGTGGGTGGCGACCTGGCCAAGGCGGTCACGATGGGCACCTTCCATTCTGTTTTCTATCGCATTCTGCGGGTTGAAGCCGAGAAAATCGGGTTCAGCAGCAACATCACCATTTACGATACAGACGACTCCAAATCGCTGATTAAGAGCATTATCAAGGAGATGGGACTCGATCCCAAGCAATATACGCCCGGTTTTGTGCTGAGCCGTATCTCCATGGCCAAAGCCAGCCTGCTTTCGGCACAGGAGTATGCGGATAACCCCGAAATCCAGGCCAACGACCGCATGTCCAACAAGCCGATGATTTCGCAGATTTTCGCCAAATACAACGACCGTCTGCATAAGGCAAACGCGATGGATTTCGATGATCTGCTTTACTTTATGAACGTCCTTTTGCGTGATTCGCCCGAGGCACTCTTCAAGTACCAGAACCGTTTCAACTATATCCTCATCGACGAATACCAGGACACTAACTTTGCACAGTATTTGATTATTAAGCGGCTGTCAGCACTTAACCGCAACATTTGCGTGGTAGGCGATGATGCGCAGAGCATTTACGGCTTCCGCGGTGCCGATATCCAGAATATCCTCAACTTCAAGCGCGACTACCCAGGCACGCGCATCTTCAAGCTGGAACAAAACTACCGGTCCACGCAAAATATCGTGAACGCGGCCAATGCCGTGATTAAGCACAACAAGGACCGGATGCCCAAGGATGTGTGGACGGACAATGCGGAAGGGGCTAAAATTGAGGTCATCCGGGCCAGCTCTGATCAGGAGGAGGCACAGGAAATTGCCGACAAGATTTTCGAGCTGCAGATGCGCGACCATGTGGAAAACCGGCAGTTTGCCATCCTTTACCGTACTAACACGCAGTCGCGCTCGTTGGAGGAGGCGATGGTCAAGCGGCACATCCCGTATAAGATTTTCGGCAGCATCTCTTTCTACAATCGTAAGGAAATCAAGACATTGTTGGCTTATTTCCGATTGGTAATCAACCATTACGATGAAGAATCGTTGCGACGGGTCATCAACTTCCCCATGCGCGGAATTGGCGATACTACAGTTGCGCGAGCGGCAGCTGCGGCTCAGGCGGCCCGCGTGCCGCTGTGGGATGTGGTGTCGCAACCCGAACAATACAACACTGGATTGAATAACGGCGTGATGGCCAAAATGCGCGATTTTGCCGACCTTATCAAGGGCTTCTCCGCCCAGCTCACTACCCAAAATGCCTACGAGCTCGGTTCGCAAATCGTGACCAAATCGGGCGTAGCCCAAGCCTTGAGCGAGAATATCGAGGAGAAGGAGCGTGTGGATCATGTAAATGAGCTGCTTAACGCCATGAAGAGCTTCACCGAGCGCGAACCCGAGAATATCCTTAACGAGGAGACTGGCGAGATGCTGGAGACCTATTTTCCTTCGCTGGACCAGTATATGGAGTCCGTTTCTCTGCTCGATGAGAAAGATCTCAACAAAAAGGATGGCGAGGACGATGATAATGTAGTGCGGCTGATGACCATCCATTCGGCCAAGGGTTTGGAGTTTGATTACGTGTTTGTATCGGGCATGGAGGAGAACCTTTTCCCGTCGTCGCTGAGTCTCGATTCACGGCACGAAATGGAGGAAGAGCGGCGGTTGTTTTACGTCGCGCTCACCCGCGCCCGCAAGCAGATTTTCCTCACGATGGCGATGTCGCGATTCCAGTACGGACAGCGGCGGCCGTGCGAGGACAGCCGTTTCCTCGGTGAAATTCCCGACCGTTTCCTGAAAGTGACGATGAAGGCTTCCGAGGGCATGGGACTGTTCGGACGTTCCTCGTCGGAATCGCCCCGAGGCTCGTTCCGTTTCAACAGCGGTTCCGGGTCCAATTCATCGTCAGGAACGTGCTGTCGAGAGGTGCGTAAGCCCGTGTCCGCACCCAAACCGGTGATGAAGACCAAGACCGATGTCCAGCTCGACAAAATCGGCACGTTGGCGCCGCCCGAGGCCATCCAGCCGGGCGTTCGGGTCTATCACAGCAAGTTCGGCTTCGGTATGGTCAATTTGGTGGAGGGTGTCGGTCCCGATGCCCGCGCCGTGGTCATTTTCGACACCGTCGGTAGCAAAACATTAGTCCTTAAATTCGCTAAATTATTGATACCCAAATAACAGAATATGCAATTCAGAACCACAATCCCCGCCCCGACATACCCGTTTCACATCGGTGAGACTGACACTGTGATGCTGGTAGGCTCCTGTTTTTCCGATAACATGGGCCACTATTTCGACACGCACCGTTTCAACGTCTGCTCCAACCCGTTCGGGGTGCTTTTCAACCCGATATCCATCGACCGGGCGTTGCGCTTCATGCTCAATCCCGATCTTTTCGACAAGAACCGGTATTTCTACAAATATCGTGACCTTTGGGTGAGTTTCGCGCACCACGGTCGCTTTTCCAAGGAGAATTTCGAGGACTTCGAGGCCAATATTGACGAAAACATGGAACATTGCTCGGATTTCCTTCGCGAAACCCGTTATCTGTTCGTCACGTTCGGCACGGCCTTCTGCTACAAGTTCATCCCCCGCGACCTGATTGTCTCCAATTGCCACAAAATCCCGAACCACCAGTTCGAACGTCTGCGTTTGGACGTGAAGAAGATTGTCACGCAGTGGAAGGAGACCCTTTCGCTGCTCAAGGAGGCCTGTCCCGACATGAAGGTCATCTTCACGGTGAGTCCGGTGCGGCATCTGGGCGATGGAGCGCACGAGAATGCTTTGAGCAAGTCGGTTCTGCTGTTGGCCGTGGAAAAGCTCGTCGATAACGAGTTCAGCTACTATTTCCCCGCCTATGAGTACCTGATGGACGACCTCCGCGACTACCGTTTCTACGCCAAGGATCTAACCCATCCCAACGATATGGCTATCAGTTATTTGGAGGAAAAACTGTCGGAATCTTTCTTCACAGAAGAGACGCAACAGCGGATGGTGGAGATTGAGAAGGAGAACCGGTTTTTGAATCATAGGAAATTCCGGTAAGGTTTTGGGTAGAGACGCAAAATTTTGCGTCTCTATTTTTCCGTATCCCGCGTTTCTTCCTTCTCCGTATCTCGCGTCTCTTTCCATTCGAGAACGTGAGACATCACCGGCGAGAGGTGCTTGTAGGCGACGGAGGCCTCTTTTACGTCGTGTTTGATGAGGATTTCCTTTTTATCCACGGTGTCTATGAAATAAAACAAGACTCCCGCCACTAATACCACTTTAAGGATGCCGAACAGCACTCCGAGTCCTTTGTCGAGGAATTCGGAGAGTACTGGTTTGAGCGCCCGTTTCAGAATCCGGCCCAGCAGGTTGACCAGCACGATGGTGAGCACGAAGCAGAGCGAGAAAGAGATGGGCTTGGCCAGCGTGGTGCCTGTGAGCCAAAGGGAAATCAGGTCGGAGAATTTATAGGATATGAAAAGTCCTAAAAACAGTGCGGCCAAGGAGACAATCTCCATAAGGAAACCGTTTCGGAAGCCTCTGTAGGCGTACCAGCAGAGGGGGATAAGGACGATGATGTCAATCCAGTTCATTGGGTGGTTTAAGGTTAATGGTTAATGGTTAAGGGGTTGTAGGGGGCGCAAAATTTTACGTCTCTACATACGTAAATTATCGTGTCACAACGTTTTCCGCAATCTCTGCGTCAGCGGCTGCGCGTAGATGAAATCGTTCAACGTTTGGTCGTCGGAGGTGAGGATGTTGTCGCTGCTGCCGTGCCATCCGAGGCGGCCCTGGTAGATGAAGGAGATGGTTTCCCCGATGGTGATGATGGAGTTCAGGTCGTGGGTGTTGACCACGGTGGTGGTGTTGAAATCGTGGGTGATTTTGGTGATGAGCTCGTCGATGAGCAGGGAGGTTTTGGGGTCGAGGCCGGAGTTGGGCTCGTCGAAGAAGAGGTACTTGGGGTTGCAGGCGAGCGCCCGTGCGATGGCGGCACGCTTCTTCATACCGCCACTCAGCTCCGCTGGAAATAGTTTGTTAACCCCCTTCAAATCAACGCATTCGAGACAGAAGTCGGCGCGGTCGCGCATCTCGCTTTCGCTCATCTCCGTGAACATATCCAACGGAAAGGTGACGTTCTCCTCAATGGTCATGGAGTCGAAAAGCGCGGACCCTTGGAACACCATTCCCATCTCCTTGCGGAGCGAAAGCTTGTCCTTGTCCGGCAGGTTGTGGAACTCGCGCCCGCTGTAGAGCACTTCTCCCTCCTCGGGTGTGAACAGCCCCACCAAACACTTCATCAGCACCGTCTTGCCCGATCCCGACCGTCCGATGATCAGGTTCACCTTGCCCTCCTCGAACTGCGTGTCGATGCCGAAAAGCACCTGCTTCTCGCCGAAATATTTGGAAACGTTGTTGACCGTGATCATTTAATGGTTTAGGGTTTGTTTAGGGTTTAAGGTTTAGGGTTTAAGGTTTAGGGTTTAAGGTTTAGGGTTTAAGGTTTAGGGTTTAAGGTTTAGGGTTTAAGGTTTAGGGTTTAAGGATACAAGACTTAAGACTTAAGACGTAAGACTTTTGGGGTCTAATGTTATTTTCTCACAAATCTTGCATCGTCTGTCATATTCGCTATCTCTCGTTTTTAAGTTTCAGGTCTCAAGTCCTAAGTCTCAAGTCTCAAGTCTCAAGTCACAGCATTATATCCGTTATCACCACATTAAGAATCAGAATAATAAAACTGGAGACGACGATTCCCTGCGTGCTGGCCTTACCGAGTTCGAGTGCGCCGCCTTCAATACGGTAGCCGTAGAAGGAGGCCACGGTGGACATGACGAAGGCGAAGACACAGGTTTTTGTCAGCGCATAGACCACGTCATAAACACGGAAGCAGTAGGTCAGACCGTCGATGAAATGGTAGGTGCTGATGCAGCCAGTGATCCACACCGTCAGAAAGCTGCCGAGTAGGGCAAAGGCGATACTGAAAACGCAAAGTATGGGGTTGACGATGATGGATGCCAGTACTTTGGGCAGCACCAAATGCGAGGCGGGGTTGATGCCCATAACCTCCAATGCGTCAATCTGTTCTGTGACACGCATACTGCCAATCTCCGCCGTGATGCGCGAACCGAGGTTGCCCACCAACAGCAGACTGATGATGGTGGGGCAGAGTTCCATCACGATGGAGGTACGGGAAATGAAACCCACCGTCCATTTGGGAATCCAGCCGCTTTCAATCTGCAGAGCCGTCTGCATCGTGATCACACTGCCCATGGCAAGTGACACGATGCAGACGATCAGCATGGAGCCGATGCCCATAGCGTCCATCTCGAACACCCATTTCTTCAGAAACACGGACCATTTGGCCGGTTTGCTGAAGACCTGGCGCAGGAAAATGAGATATTCGCCAAAGGTGGCAAGGGCTTGTCGGAGCATTTATTTCAGTTTGATGTTCAGCTCGTCGAGCTGTTTGGGATCGATGGGGGTGGGGGCGGGCAGCATGGTGTCGCGGCCGGCGTTGTTCTTCGGGAACGCGATGAAGTCACGGATGCTGTCGCAATCGCTCAGCACGGCGCACAGACGGTCGAAACCGAAGGCGATACCACCGTGCGGCGGTGCACCGAACTTGAAGGCGTTGATCAAGAATCCGAACTGGCTTTGCGCCTGCTCTTCGGTAAAGTTCAGGGCTTTGAACATGCGCTTTTGCAGCTCCGGACGGTGGATACGGATGGAACCGCCACCGATTTCCGAACCGTTGATGACCAAGTCGTAAGCGTTGGCCAGCACCTCACCAGGACGGGTCTCTAACCAATCCTCATGCTCGGGCTTCGGCGCGGTGAACGGGTGGTGCATAGCGTAGTAGCGTTGGGTCTCCTCATCCCACTCCAACAGCGGGAAATCGATGACCCACATGGCCTTGTACTCGCCAGCCTTGCGCAGACCGAGACGGTTGCCCATCTCCAGACGCAGTTCGCACATCTGTTTGCGCGTCTTCATCGCCTTGCCTGAGAGAATAAGGATGAGGTCGCCGGCATGTGCATCGCAACGCTCAGCCACGGCCTTCAAATCATCTTGGGTGTAGAATTTATCGACGGAGGATTTGTATGTGCCATCCTGGTTGCAAAGGATATAGACCAAACCTGCGGCTCCCACGCGCGGGCTCTTTACAAATTCGGTGAGGTTGTCGAGCTGCTTGCGGGAGTAGTTGCCGCAGCCTTCAGCCTTGATACCGATGATGAGTTCGGCCTCGTTGAAGACCTTGAATTCCTTGCCTTGCAGTACATCATTCAATTCCACGAAGCGCATCCCGAAACGGGCATCAGGCTTGTCGGAACCGTAGTATTTCATTGCGTCGTTCCAGGTCATGCGGTCCAGTTTGCCGATTTCCATGCCCTTGAAGGTGCGGAAGATGTGCTGCACCAGACCTTCGAACAAGTTGAGGATGTCCTCCTGCTCGATGAACGACATCTCGCAATCGACCTGCGTGAATTCGGGTTGGCGGTCGGCGCGGAGGTCCTCATCGCGGAAGCAGCGCACGATTTGGAAATAGCGGTCCATGCCGGCCATCATCAGCAGCTGTTTGAGGGTCTGCGGGGATTGCGGCAGGGCGTAGAACTCGCCCGGGTTCATGCGGGAGGGCACGAGGAAGTCGCGGGCGCCCTCGGGGGTGCTGTTCACGAGGAACGGCGTCTCGATTTCGAGGAATCCTTGTCCGCTCAGGTATTTGCGGATTTCCAGCCCTAATTTGTGGCGGAAGATGAGGTTGTTCTTCACGGGGTTACGGCGGATGTCGAGGTAGCGGTAGCGCATACGCAGTTCGTCGCCGCCGTCGGACTCATCCTCGATGGTGAAGGGGGGCACTTCCGCAGCGTTGAGCACATTCAGCTCATGCACTTCAATTTCGATATCGCCGGTGGGGATGTTCTTGTTTTTGCTGTAACGTTCTATCACCTTGCCCGTTACCTGAATCACCCATTCGCGGCCCAGCTGTTCGGCACGCTCGCAAAGTTCGGGGCGTTCCTCATGGTTGAAGGCCAGTTGCGTGATGCCATAGCGGTCGCGCAGGTCAATGAAAATCATGCCGCCCAGATGGCGGATCTTCTGAATCCAACCGCTCAAAGTCACGGTCTGCTGAATATTCTCAAGCGTCAGCTCGCCACAGGTATGTGTTCTAAACATATTAGTAGGGTATTATAATCGTAAAAAACGGCTGCAAAGATACATTTTATTTGGGAACGGTGAGCAACCTCTCAGTGACGCACAGGGCTTACGCATCAACTTTTTTTAGAGGAGCGAGTTGACGAGGCTTAAGAGCCGACGCATCCTTGCGTCGTAATGCGTCCGCTGGTGGTTCGTCCAA
>CAJOKR010000027.1 GCA_905235135.1 uncultured Bacteroidales bacterium | reverse complement strand
CGTATCTCACGGATTTTTTTCCTCGTGATCCGCGCGATACGCGGAGATAATGTTTCCTCGGATCACACGTATCTCACGGATTTTTTTCCTCGTGATCCGAGTGATACGCGGAGATAATGTTTCCTCGGATCACACGTATCTCACGGATTTTTTCCTCGTGATCCGCGTGATCCGCGGAGATAAAGTTGCCACGGATTACATGGATGCTGTTTGTCAATAATGGGGATCTATAGCCTCGATGTTGTCCAGCTGCCGCTTCATCGCGCGGACGTTCCAGCTGGCGGGTCGTTTCTTGGCATTGAAGAACGGGAAGGCTCGGTCAATCCACTGCTTTCGGTAGGTGGAATAGGTGTGCCCTTCGGAGTCGTCGTCGAAGCCGAACTCGAAGCCGCAGCACGGACAAATAACGTATGTCGGGCAACCGTGTTCGTCGTGCGGAGGCTCCGGCAAACGGTCATATCCGCATACGGGACAGATTATTCTTTCCTTTTCCATTGTCCATTCACATAATAGTAATGCCCCGGCGGCAGCGTCGCGGCGGAGAGGATGACGTCGCGGTGCCAGAACCGATCGGACAGGGTGATTGTCCGAACCGTGTGATTTTCGTATGTCCTTGCTTCGCAAAGGGTGGTGTCGCGGTTTTGGTCAAGCACCACGGTCGGATATTCAGGCCTGTCGCTCGTCAGGAAAAGTTCCCGCGACCAAACCGAAAGGCTGTCCACGTAATTGGCGGCTATCATCGCACAAGTGTCCTCGTCTGTTACGTTGATGTTCGCGAACTCAAGCCGGATGCAGTCTTCGCAGGAGGTGCCGCACGTCCAATAGGTGTTGTTTCCGCGTCGGAAAATCGAGTATGTAGGTTTGAAATATAGGTCAGGGATTGTCCTCTTGAACTCTTGCGTCAGCTCCCCGCACTCCTCCAGTTGCCGATTCAGCACGTTTGTGTCATGATGGCTTACCGCATAGCAGAGGCTGTCGGCCATTTTCACCAATCGTGCAGTGCGGCTGTTTTCTGGTACCCAGACCGAAGCCAGCTTTCGTCTGTGGTTGAAATAGTAAGTTGTGCCATCTAAGCCGCAAGGAATGTTTTCGAGGTGTGTAGCCGTCATGGTGGCGAACTTGAAAAGAGTGGTCAGTCTTTCGCAGGTCTCTTCCGGAACCGCCATTGTCCAAGTGTCCACAGAGACCAACTTTAACGGGTCTGGCTGTCGCGAATTTAAGTGGCCGCTCAAGGCCATGTAGATGTTTATGTCAGCTTTGTTAAATAGCAACTTGTCTTTGGCGATTTCCAAAGCGTACTCTGCTGTGAATGAAGGGGCACGGAGAAAGAAAGTGGCGTATCCGACATCTGACACGATGTCTCTGCTATCATGTTTTGGAAACAACAGTTGAAACAAAGTTTCATCGCCGTGTCTGATGCTGCTGTATATCCCATACGACTCCGGTGTGAGGAAATCCTGAGCCCTACCGCACGCCACAACGGCCAACAACGCGAGAATCAAGGTGGTTTTGCGCATAATCATAGCGGTTTTCGTTTTATGTCGCGAAGATACATTTTTTTTATTTCCACGTATCACGCGGATCTCACGGATTTTTGACGTTCCGGCGTGGGGCGCGTGCGTGAAGGAATTCCATCGCGTCCTCCACGTACATACCGTGAAAGACAAAGCGTAGGGTCTGGTTGGTCGTGGTCATAAGCAGGGACTTCACATTCTGAATGTCACAGGGATTTTGTAGTAGCAGCGGACGGGCACTCCTTGGACGCGGGCGGGTTTCCATTTGGGCATCAACTTGACAACCCGTATGGCTTCCTCGTCAAAATCCTTGTAGAGCGACACTTCCACCCGAGGGTTAGTGATGGAGCCGTCAGTCTCAACAATGAATTCCACCAACACGGTGCCGCTCCAGCACCCATACCCAATGGGCCATTTCAGGTTTTGTCTTAAGAAGGCGTTCAGTGAATCTGGGCCGCCCGGAAACTCCGGCATCTCTTCCGCGAACATCACCGGCGGTTCCCCTGACACAGTGTCGGAGAAGCTTTTCGTTGGCAGGCTCCCGTCGGCTGGGAACATTTCAACTCCTTCCACGACAATCGGCGCTAAAAAGCCATCTTGGTTTTCAGTCTCTTTCTTTTGATAACCAGACTGTTTCGCTGAAGAATACTGCAAAGAGCGGATTTCCTTCATCAAGGCAGGATCGGTGTGTGCTTCATAATCCACCGTGTCGTAATCCAAATAATCACCCACTTCACATAGTTTGGCTCCGATCAGGTTGAAATAGTGTAGATTCTCCTGGGGGGTGACCAAAGTTTGATAAAGAGCACCAGTAGGAAACAACGTCGACCATACATAGAGACCTTTTACCAAGATTGACGGATGCAGCCAGGTCTGATGCTTGACTAATCTGCCATTGTGATAATAGCCATAATCTTCAAAATAGTAAACACCTGAATCCAGATTTTTCACTTCTCCGTAATGGTGGAACGAATGTTCCATTCTGTAAGATACAATCATAGAATCAGTGAATGCCACACCATAATTGTAATCGGTCGTGAGCACATACTGCCCTTGATATTTTTTCACGTTAAACCAAAGACGGGGCATATTGCCCAAATCACGCTGACTTGGAGAGAACGTCGGGTAAGAATCCCGCCAATAGCGGTATTCATCGAACAAAAATGTGTCTCTATTGAAATCAGGGTCTCGCGCGTAAAAGGTTTTCAAAACAGAAGCAATGTGATCTTTGTTCTGTCGCGGGATGATGTAATAGCTGATGGTGCAAGTGTCATAGGTGCTACAGGCGTCACATTTCCAAAGATGGTACTCCCGACAGATATATTGGGTGTCGTTTTCTATGAAAGGTTGGCGGAGTCTGTATGCCAGAAAGTTTTTATCTCCAGAACAATAGACCAACGCGGCTGGCACAAGCTTTCCATTTACCAGCGCATTGAATGTGGAGATGCCGGTGGTGTCGCAATAAAATGACAAACCTGATTGCGCCCTTCCGCTCAGCGCAACGGCCAGGAACGCGAGAATCAGGGTGATTTTGCGTATGGTCATCATAGTCCGTTTGTTTTACGCCGCGAAGATACATTTTTTTATCTCCGCGTATTATTCGTATGCATTATTTTTCTATTTTTGCTGGATAGTTTTTAAATCACTAAATCGTAAAAATACATGAAAAAGACAATGCTGTGGATGGCTTGCGGTGTTGCGGTGGCGATGCTCTTCTCGTGCTCCACAACCCGAAATAGCGCAAAAATGAGCGGATTGGACAGGCTTCCGCCGCCTTCGGAACTCTTTGCCACCCTCGACAGCATTGTGAACGAGGGATGGCAACTCTACTATTCGGAACGCGTGAATTGGATTGCCTCAGACCTCGTTCTGGAAAAATTCGACATGGACGCGATTGGCGGCTCGGTGACTTGGAAACCGAACGACAGTGTCTGGGCGGCAGTCTTTTATGATAGTGGCGCTAAAAACTGTATTTTCGAATACCGCTACAATTTTGTTTTGAATCAGGAGGAATCCATGGATGTGTCACGCCCGATCTCGTCTTTGGAACAAATCGAGATAAATCGGAAAAAGCGGATGATTGAGCAGGCGGTGGACAAGTATGCCGACAGCCTCTTCCTTGAATCAGATTATCACCGTCACGGATTGACCGCGGGTACCACAATATGACCTACCTGCAATTCCCTCTGTTTCCTCGCCTGCATTTTGAAATAAAACGGGTACGGCAGTCATCCCGCCGTACCTGTAGAAATACGTAGGGGCGAATAATTATTCGCCCCTACATTGTAATAATCGATGTCTATTTTCTGTGGCGTTTCTTTCTCGCCAATTCGTTGGGTTCCAGGGCCATCTGCTCGCCGTGGAGGAGGGAGGCCACGCCCTCGACGTGCTTCTTGTCGGGCAGCGGGCTGCAGGTGTTCTCCTGATAGTCCTCGGGCTCGGTGTAGGTGGTGATCACGCCTTCGTAGTTGCGGAGGATCACCTTGTGCGGGCTTTGGGAGATGACGTACTGGGGCATCACGGGAATCTTGCCGCCGCCGCCGGGAGCGTCCACCACGAAGGTCGGCACGCAGTAGCCGGAGGTGTGTCCGCGCAGGTTCTCGATAATCTCGATGCCCTTGGAGACGGGCGTGCGGAAATGCTCCAGACCCATAGAGAGGTCGCATTGGTAGATGTAGTACGGACGCACGCGCATACGCACGAGGTCGTGTACGAGCTGCTTCATGATCTCGGTGTCGTCGTTCACGCCGCGCAACAGCACGGTCTGGTTGCCGAGCGGTACACCAGCATCGGCTAACTTGGCGCAAGCAGTCATAGCCTCTTCGGTCACCTCGTTCGGGTGGTTGAAGTGCGTGTTGAGCCAGATGGGATGGTATTTCTTGAGCATGTTGACGAGGTCGTCGGTGATACGCTGCGGGCAGACCACAGGGGTACGAGAGCCGAGACGGATGATCTCCACGTGCGGGATGGCGCGCAGGCGTTGGATGATGGATTCGAGCATCTTGTCGCCCACCATCAAAGCGTCACCGCCGGAGAGCAGCACGTCGCGCACTTGCGGGGTGCGGGCGATGTAGTCGATGGCAGCCTGGATGCGGTCCTGCGTGGACTCGCAGTCGTGCTGGCCGGCGAATCTGCGGCGCGTGCAGTGACGGCAGTACATGGAGCACATGTCGGTGATGAGGAACAGCACTCTGTCGGGATAGCGGTGGGTGAGGCCGGGAACCGGGGAGTCTTCATCCTCGTGCAGCGGGTCGAGTAGGTCGGCAGGCGACTGGTGAACCTCGGCGCCGGTCGGAATTGCCTGCTTGCGGATCGGGCAGTTCGGGTTGTTGGGGTCGATCAAGCTCAGGTAGTACGGGGTGATGGCCATACGGAGGGTTTGCAGCGATTTCTTCACGCCTTCCTCCTCTTCAGGGGTAAGTTCAATGTATTTTTTCAGTTCTTCGAGGGTCTCCACTCTGTTGCGGACCTGCCATCTCCAATCGTTCCATTCAGCGTCGGTAACGTTGGGGAAAAGTTCTTTTCTTCTGCTTGCCATATTGATTTTATTTAATTGTATCTGAAAAATTTGGAGGTGCAAAAGTACAAAAAAATTAAATCCCCTCGGGTGGAGGGGATTTAATTTTGGTTATACATAATAGTGCGACGAAATGGACGTGTTGTCCTCGACGCTTAGGATGATTTCGGACAGCAGTTTGGCCACGGAGACGACCTTCACTTTGGCGCAGGGACGCTTCAACGGGATGGTGTCGGTGACGAGCACCTCGTCAAGCACGGAGTTCTCGATGCGCTCCAAGGCATCGCCGGAGAAGAGCCCGTGGGCGCACATGGCGCGGACGCTGAGGGCACCCATCTCTTTGATGCGGGCGGCAGCTTTGCAGAGCGTGCCGGCGGTGTCGATGATGTCATCGACCAGAATCACGTTCTTACCCTTCACGTCGCCGATGATCTGCAGGGAGGCCACCTCGTTCTGTTTCTCGCGCTGCTTGTAGCCGATGGCCAACTCGCAGTTGAGGGCTTTCGCATACGTGGAAGCGCGCTTCGTACCGCCAGTGTCAGGCGATGCGATGCTGATGTTCTCCCAACCGGAATTCTTCACCAACGGGATGAAGACGTTGGAGGCAAACAGGTGATCCACAGGCACTTCGAAGAATCCCTGGATTTGGTCGGCGTGCAGGTCCATGGTGATGATGCGGCTCACACCGGCAGTGGTGAGCAGGTTGCACATCAGTTTGGCGCCGATGGAGGTTCTGGGCTTGTCCTTGCGGTCCTGACGGGCATAGCCGAAGTAGGGGACCACGGCGATGATGCTGCGTGCCGAAGCGCGCTTGGCGGCATCAATGGCGATCAGCAGCTCGATGATGTTGTCGGCCGGTGAGAAAGTCGGCTGGATGATGAACACATCGCGCCCGCGGATGCTCTCGTTGTAATAGACCTGGATTTCCCCGTCCTTGAACTGCAGGATATCCACGGACAACAACGGTTTATGCAGACAGTCTGCAATCTTTTTTGCCAACTCGGGGTTCGACCTTCCGGCAACCAATACGTAATCGTGATTCATATTTGTTTGATATTTAACGTTTTAAATTTCGTTTTTTCAACAAGCAAAAGTAGTCACTTTCTACGTATTACGGAAGAAAAAGATATTATTATTTATGAACAATGAGAGACTTGGGACTTGGGACTTGGGACTTGGGACTTCGATTAACCCCAAAAGTCTTAAGTCTTACGTCTAACGTCTTGCGTCCAACATTTGTTCCAATTCCGATTCCGATTTACCCAGCAAAGTCAAATATTGTTGAAAGACGGGTGTGAGGGAGTCGTTGGGGTAGCGGTTGATGAAGTCGCGGTATTCGGATTCCGCGCTGCGCCAGTCGCCGAGGATGTCATCATAGACGATGGCGCGCTGCCAGTAGCAGAGGCGGGCCTGCGGGTGGTCGGGAAACTGTTCCTGGAACTGGTTGAAGATGGCGAGTGCCTGTTTGGAGTTTTCCGCCCGCGAGACGGTATTGTGCGCGGATTTGGCAAGGATCATACTGCCGATGCCGGCGCGGTAGAGCATGTCAGGGGCGAGCGTGTCCTGCGGATGCGCCTCCGCGAAGGCTACGGCTCGTGTGATGAACTCCCCGAAGGCGGCCGTGTCAATACGCCCGCACACAGCGTAAATTGAGTCGGAATAATGATATGCCGCCAGCATGGAGTCGGCCTCCAACTGCGCGCTCTTCTTTGCTGCGCGCTCTTTTGGACCGCCGCAGGCCGCCAGCAGCAGGGCGGCGATGGTTATTGTGATTACTTGTTTCATTGTCATTAGTCGTTAAAACCCCACACTGCGCTCTGCTTGTGTGGGGTTAATTGCACTCCGTGCGTTTTGCCTCTCCGAGGCTGCTCAAGGAATTATCTTTTGGTTTTATATGCCGGGTGCACCTTGCCGCCGGCGATGTCGTTGAGCTGGCGTTTGAGCACCATCTTCTTGATTTGCGAGAGGTTGTCGGTGAAGACGCGGCCTTCGAGGTGGTCGTATTCGTGCTGGATAATGCGGGCCAGGACGCCGTTGAGGTCGCAGTCGTGGTATTCGCCGTTCTCGTCGTAGTAGGTGATGTGAATGTCGGACTTGCGGATGACGTCCTCGTTGATTTTCGGGAGACTGAGGCAACCTTCGGCGAAGGGAACATCGTCGCCGAAACGGTCGGTGATGGTGGGGTTGATGAAGGCCCCCTTGAACGGCTCGTGGTCGGGATAGATCTCTTTGTAGGGGGCGGAATCGACCACGAAGACGCGCACGGACTTGCCCACCTGCGGGGCGGCGAGCCCTACGCCCTCGGCGTGGTACATGGTCTCGAAAAGGTCGTTGATGAACGTCTTCAGCGATTCATTCTTGAGATCGATTTCCGTGGCGGTCTTCCGCAGCACGGGGTTTCCGTATAATACAATCGGTAATATCATTGCTCGTTATTTCTTAAATTGACTAAATCTTGTTGCTCCAGATACGATTGCAGGATGATGGCTGCGCTCATTTTATCGACGTTGGCCTTGTTTTGGCGGTCTTTCTTCTTTAGCCCGATGTCGATCATGGTCTGGAAGGCGATGCGGGATGTGAACCGTTCGTCGATGCGGGCGATTTCGGTGCCGGGGGAGATTTTCGGCAGCTCCTTGCGCAGGCGGTTGACGAATGGCTCGATGAACCGCGATGACTCCGAAGGGGTGTTGTCTAACTGCCGTGCCTCGCCAATGACGATGACCGAAACGTTCTCTTTTTTGAGGTAATCTTTCAGAAAATCAAAGGCTTGAGCCACGGGGATGGTCTCCAAGGCATGGGCGCAAATCTGCAGTTCGTCGGTGACGGCGAACCCCACACGTTTTTGTCCGTAATCGATGGCCATTACTCTGCCCATATCTGGTTTTTTTTGCGGGCGCAAAGATACAAAAAATAAGCGGCGCTCGTTACGCCGCTTATTCCATCAGATAATTATTACTAATGTGATATATAGAAAGGGTTATGCGTAAAGCTCTTCGAAGATCTTGCGGAGCTCGGGGCTCTCACGAAGCTCTTGAAGGGTGAATTCAGCATGTCCCTTAGTATATCCGTTACCCATGATCATGTTCACATCGCTGCCGATGCCCTCAGCACCGAGGGAAGCTTTGGTGAAGCTGGTGGCCATGGAGAAGAAATAGACGATACCATCGTCTTTGGTGATGAGGACGGCGGTCATCTCCTGGTCGGGAACGTTGACGCAGTTGATGGTGACGTCGGCCATTTTGCCATCGGTGAGCTTTTCGATGAGCTCATAGACCTGCACGGGGGTCATGCCGGCGGCAGACTCCACGATGTCGCAGAAACCGAGGTCTTTGATACGTTGGGTACTCTTCGGGCTGTTGGCGATACCAATGACCTTACCAGTGACACCGACGCGCTTTTTAGCCTCGTAGCAGCAGAGCATACCGCTCTTGCCACCAGCGCCGAGGATGACGACAGTTTGGCCGTATTGGCACAGTTTGGCGGTCTGTGCGGGAGCACCAGCCACGTCTAATGCAGAAAGCGCGAGTTTTTCGGGCATGTCGGTCGGGATTTTGGCGTAGATACCGCTCTCGAAGAGGATGGCCTTGCCCTTGATATCGACTTGGTCAACATCGGGACGGATCTCGAGGATTTCGTCGATGCGCAGCGGGGTGAGGCTGAGGCTGACGAGGGTGGCGATGCGGTCGCCTTCCTTGAGGTCGATTTTGCCTTTCAGCGCGTCGCCGATTTTCTCGACCTTACCGAGCAACATGCCGCCGGAACCAGTGCGGCGGTTACGGTGCTTGCCCTGCAGTTCGACATTCAACAGCATCTCTTTCTTCACCTCTTCCATCACCTTCTCTTCGGAGGCGCCGGGACCGGCTTGCTCCTTGGCGTAGTTGTGGATGTCGGTGAATGAAGCGGAGTCGATGTTCAAAGTCTGGACGTCAATGAGGATCTCATTGTCCCAAATCTCGTCCATGTTGTTGTCGAGCTTGTTCGCGGGCTGCGGGAGAACGCCCTTGGGTTCGATCACGCGGTGCGTACCGTATTTGTTACCTTTTTTCTGCATAATATCTATGATTTTTAGAGTGATACAAAACTTTTATTCCTCAAAAATTGAGGTCGCAAAGATAGCATTTTTTGCAATACCGCCATCCACTTTTCGTAATTTTTTCTTCAAAAGATTGTTGATAACTCATTTTCTGCGAGTTGTAGAGCCGCCATTTGCGAGTTGTAGAGCCGCCATTTGCGAGTTGTAGAGCCGCCATTATATGACGGCTCTACTCCACCGGCTGCTCCAGTCCTACCACGCGGCTCACCGTCTTGCCGTCAATGTTGAAATCGACGCGATAGAGCTGGTAGGGCTTGTTTTTTGGCAGCTTGGGGAGGGTGATGACGTGGGCGAGACCAGTAATCCCTTCACTCACTATGTCGGCATTATATTGTTTGACTTTCACTTTCATCGTTTTGCCCTCTGTCGCATTGCCGTTACGATAGGTTAAAGGCGTGGCTGTGACGGTCAATGAGGAATAATCCTGTTTCAATGTACTTTTGATCATTACAACAAACAGGTTGCTCGTCTTTTTGCTCATCTCGCGCGAATAGACGACGAATAGCACGTCATCCTCGTTGCCGAATTTCAGGATATTATAGGCTCGCAGGAAGTCGGTGATGCCGTAGCCATAGCCGTCTTTGGGATCGGGCTCTTCGAGAATTTCACCGTTCAGACTGACATTGCGGTCGCCGGCTTTGCGGACGGCCTCCATGATTTCGTAATTGCTCTTTTCGGGGAAGGCCTGCCAAAGGCACGTGACCATGCCGGAGAGCATCGGGGATGAGAAGGAGGTGCCGTCGGCGATGGTGACCAGACCCGTGGGCGTGCTGATGTAGGTGTTGCGGCCCACGGCGCACGCGTCGGGCTTGATGCGGCCGTCGGCAGTAGGACCGAACGAGCTGAAGTAGGCGCGTTTCCTCTTGATGTTGACCGCGCCCACGGTGAGGATGTCCTTGGCATCCGCCGGCGCGCCGAGGTACTTCCAATTGCTGGTGCCCTCATTGCCCGCGCTGTTGCAGATCAGCAGCCCTTTGGAGGCGGCGATGGTGGCGGCCCGTGAGGCACGGCTCACCTCGCCCGTCATGTCGGCGTAGGTGCGCTGGTTCACGGAATCATCGAAAACGGTGTAGCCTAACGAGGAGTTCAGCACCTGGCAGCCGAGACTGTCGGCGTACTCCAACCCGGCCACCCAGTTGTCCTCTTCCACGCGGTCCTCGCTGCCGGATTCCTCGGTTTGTGCCACATAGACTTGCACCATCGGGGCGGTGCCCACGAGCAGACCGGGCAGGTAGGAGGCGATGCAGGAGAGCACCATCGTGCCGTGCGAGTGCTTGCGCATGGGGTCCTTCTCGGGCTCCACGAAGTTGCGTGCGCCCAAGAGTCGGTGGTCGTTGCGCAGGACCTCGAAACACGGGATGGAATCGATGTTTTGGAACCCGCCGTCGAGGACCATCATCTGCATGCCCTCACCGCGGAATCCCATTCGGTGCAGCCATTGCACGTTGTTCACGCGCACCTGCTTGGTGGCATTGCCGTAGTCGAAGTCGTTGTTTTTCTTGATGTCAGCCTGATACGTGTGTACCAAGGAGCCGCCGCTACCTGGGAATACGTAAGCGGGTTTTATAGGCGGCAGCAGGGTGTCTTTCGGCACATCGGTGCGCTGCACGGAATCCACGAAGGGCAGCTTTTCGATGGCCTCCTTCATGTCGTCGCGGAGGGCATAGACGGTCATGCCGTTGTGCCACTTGGTGGTGGTGAAGCAGCGGGCTGCCGTGTCGAGGGCGAGCACCTGCCGCACGTAGTCGGGGTTTACGGGCAGGTCGCGCTCGTCGATGGCGATACCGTGCGCCTTCCGTAACTCGATTGCTCGCGGCGAGAGGAACGCCTCGGGTTTGTCGATGCTGTAGGGCGTGCCTTTCTTGTCGGTGAAGGCCACCCAGTACTTTGCGGGGCTTTGCCCGAAAGCGGCGGCCACGAGGACGGTGGTTATTGTTATCAGGAGTAGTTTTTTCATTGTTTTTTGTTTTTGATGAGCCCCACACTGCGGCTCCGCTTTGTAGGATGCTTTCTTCTTGTTCGTTCCAGCCCCACACTGCAGCTTCGCCTTGTGTGGGGTTAATTGCGCTGCGCGCGTGTTGCCTCTCCGAGGCTGCTTAAGGAAGCTATTTAATTATAGCACTTCGGATTCAGAACGTTTCATGATAAGCGGATAACGCTCCGGATGTTTGAGGCTTTCGATTTCCAGATCCACGTTTAATGTTGGCCACTCAATAGCATTCCGCCCCGACATCCGGACGTTGAGTACATCTCCTATAGGGGCGGTCAGCATCCATGGGATGCGGTTGTACGACAGAAAGTAGTCGTTGCCGCAAACAGATAACATAATCCCCTGACTGTTAATCATCAATACGTTTGCCGATGTGCTGTTTATACTGTTTTCTAAAAGTGTCTGCATTGTTTTTTATTATTTTGAGTATGACATTAATATCTTTTTCTTAAAAACCATAGTTATTGGCCACCTCTATTTGAGGTTCTAACCAAAACTTAGCTTCTTCGTTATCTTTTATAACATGAACATGTATGCGTTCTTCTTCGTTGGAGTAGATTTTAAAGGTATAACCTCGTTCTCTTTTAAAAGTTGGACTCATAGTTGTTTTTTTAGTTATTATTGAATGGCAAAAATTTTTTCTGTTTCACAAGGAACTCAGATGTTTTCCCTTTAATTAAACCCTCAACTCTCAACTCTAAACTCTAAACTCTAAACTCTAAACTCTAAACTCTAAACCATCACCTCCTCATGCTCTCGCTTGAACCACGTGATTTGCCGCTTCGCATACCGCCGCGTGTGCGTTTTGATGTCCGTGACCGCCTGCTCTAACGTGCATTTGCCGTCGAAGTGGTCGAAGAGTTCTCGGTAGCCCACGGTGTTGAGGGCGTTGAGGTCGCGGTAGGGGTAGAGGCCCCGCGCTTCCTCCAACAGCCCGTCGGCCATCATCTTATCGACCCGTCGGTTGATGCGGTCGAAGAGCTCCTCGCGCGGACGGTTCAGGTACTTCTTCACGATTTGGAAATTCCTCACTTTCTGTTGGTTATGCAGCTGCGACGAGTAGGGCTTGCCTGTCTGTATCGACACCTCCAAGGCTCGCATCATCCGTTTGCCGTCGTGCGGGTTGACGGTGGCGGCGTAGTCGGGATCGAGGAGCTGCAGCTGGGCGTGCAGTGCTTCCAGACCGTTGTATTGGAGGAGATTGTGGACATACTGCCGGGTGGCCGGGTCGGGATCGGGGAAGGCATCCACCCCGTGACACACCGCATCGAGATACTGCGGGCTTCCGCCGGTCATAATCACCACGGGATATTTTTGGAACAGCTCATCGAGCAGTTTCAGCACATCCTGCTCATACATACATATATTGTAGTAGTCGTGGATGGAGAGCATCCCCACAAAAAAATGTTGCGCAGCGGCCAGCTCCTCCTCGGTGGGGAATGCTGTGCCGATGCGCATTTCTCGATAGAACTGGCGGGAGTCGGCCGAAATGATCGGCACCTGCCAGCGCTGTGCCAGCTCAATGGTGTAGGCCGTTTTGCCCACCCCCGTCGGGCCGGTCAGAATGTAGAGCGTGGGCTCATCAAAAGTCGGAGAACTCATTGAGGTCGTTGTAGTCCTCCTCGTTGTAGCCGTCGTCGAAGCCGTCGTCGTACTCGTCGTCCTCCAGGTCGTCGAGCAGCAACTGGGACTCATCGACATCGGGCTGCGGGATGTTCTTGTTGGTGAGCCGCACGGGGAGCACGCCCTTCTGGAACGTGCAGCGCGGGAAATCCTCAGGCTTCTCGGTCTGCGCCGCCTTCTGGAACTCGATGTAGAAGGTCTTCGGGTCGATGAAGTCGTACTCGTAGAGGATGTGCTGGTGCGGGTCGGTGATGAAGTCCTTGAGGATGGCCTCGCGCATCACGAACCGCGGCAGCCGCGTCTTGGTACTGAACGTGTCCTCCTCGTCGTACTCCGGCGTCTCTGTCATCTCATCCTCCTCCGACGTGTCCATGAGGGTTATCTCCTTCTGCTTGTTCCATTTTTGGTCGCAAATGGAGAACGCAGCGAACTCGTTGCCCTGCAAACCCAAACACTGGTACAGGAACAGGTGGAAGTCCTCGAAGTTCGTGTTCGCGAGCACATCCACGTCGCGCACGAAATCTTCCACCTCGTCATAGAACACTTTGAATTTGTAGTAATACATAATGGTTAATGGTTTATGGTTAATGGTTTATGTAGAGACGCAAAATTTTGCGTCTCTACAATACCCAATATTATTCTTCCTCTTCAGGTTCCTCCATGTTGTGATAGACGTTGGTGACGTCTTCGTCCTCGTTGATTTTGTCGAGGAGGAGGTTGACCTCGGCGCGCTGTTCGTCGGTGAGGGTCTTGAGTTCCTTCGGGATGCGGTCGAACTTGAAGCTCTTGATTTCGAACTTATTGTCTTCCAGATATTTCTGGATGGGACCGAAGGCTTTGTACTCTGCCATCACGATGATTTCCTCGTCATCGGCGTCAATTTCGGCGTCGAAGTCCATCATAGCGAGCTCGAACTCCTCGATGTCGATTTCGGGGGTGCGGGCGACGGTGAAGATGCACTTGTGGTCGAACAGGAAGTCGAGCATACCGGAGGTGCCGAGCGAGCCGCCGAACTTGTTGAAGTAGCTGCGGACGTTGGCGACGGTGCGCTGGTTGTTGTCGGTGGCCGCCTCGATGAGGATGGCGATGCCGTGAGGTCCGCGACCTTCATAGACCACTTCCTTATAATCGGACATATCCTTCTCGAAGGCGCGTTTGATGGCGCGATCGATGTTGTCTTTCGGCATGTTTTCGTTGCGGGCCGTCTGGATGAGCAGACGGAGTTTGGAGTTCTGTTCGGGGTCGGGGCCGCCGGCCTTGGCCGCCATGGTGATTTCCTTGCCGAGACGGGTGAACGTCTTGGCCAAATATGCGTTTCTCTTGAAGATTCTTGCCTTGCGATACTCAAAAGCTCTTCCCATTTTGTCTTAATTTAAATATGAATACTTTAGTTAGAATTGTCGGTTTCAAAAATCGCCGCAAAGATACAATTTTTTTTCCAAAAAAATGTATTTTTGCCGCTTGTTTTTTTAACCCCTAAATCGAAGAATTATGAATTTCATTGAGCAAATCATCGAAGAAGACATTCAGAACGGAAAGAACGGTGCGAGAGTACACACCCGATTCCCACCAGAGCCGAACGGTTACCTGCACATCGGCCACGCCAAATCCATCTGTCTGAACTTCGGTGTGGCTCAGAAATATGGCGGCAAGACCAACCTGCGTTTCGACGACACGAACCCCGTGAAGGAGGACACCGAATATGTGGATTCCATCCGCGAGGACATCAAGTGGTTAGGTTTCCAGTGGGCGGCGGAGTTTTACGCCTCCGACTATTTCGACCAGCTCTACCTCTGGGCTGAGCAGCTCATCCAGGATGGTCTGGCGTACGTCGATGACCAGACGCAGGAGGAGATCAGCAAGGGTAGGGGAGTGCCCACCGCACCCGGCATCGAAAGTCCGTACCGCAACCGCAGCGTGGAGGAGAACCTCGACCTGTTCCGCCGCATGAAGGCGGGCGAGTTTCCGGACGGCAGCCGCGTGCTCCGCGCCAAAATCGACATGGCGTCGCCGAACATGCACTTCCGCGATCCCATCATGTACCGCATCCTGCACGCCACACATCACCGCACGGGCGACAAATGGTGCATCTACCCGATGTATGACTTCGCCCACGGACAGAGCGACTCCATCGAGGGCATCACGCACTCCATCTGCACGCTGGAGTTTGAGGTACACCGTCCGCTCTACGACTGGTTCTGCGAGGCATTGAAGATTCATCACCCGCAGCAGATCGAGTTTGCGCGTTTGAACCTCAACTATACGATCATGAGCAAGCGCAAGCTGCTGCAACTCGTGAAGGAACATTACGTTAACGGCTGGGACGACCCGCGTATGCCGACCATTTGCGGTCTGCGTCGCAGAGGCTACACGCCCGCTGCTATCCGCAACTTCGCCGAAACCGTCGGTGTGGCCAAACGCGACAACATTATCGACGTCTCCTTGCTGGAGTTCTGCGCCCGCGAGGATCTGAACAAGACCGCCATCCGCACGATGGCCGTCCTCGACCCGGTGAAGCTCATCATCGACAATTACCCGGACGACCAGGTGGAGATGATGGACGCCGTGAACAACCCCGAGGACGAGAGCGCCGGAACGCGCAAGATCCCCTTCGCCAAGGAGGTGTGGATTGAGCGCGCCGACTTCCGCGAGAACGCCGACAAGAAGTTCTACCGCCTCTCCATCGACCGCGAGGTGCGGCTGAAATACGCCTACATCATCAAATGCACGCACATCGTGAAGGACGAGAACGGCGAGATCACCGAAATTCATTGTACTTACGACCCGATGACCAAGAGCGGCATGCCCGACAGCAACCGCAAGGTGAAGGCGACCATCCACTGGGTGCCCGTCAACCACGCCAAAGCCGCTGAGGTGCGCCTCTTCGACCGCCTCTTCAGCGTACCCGATCCCGACAACTGCGAAGAGGGTCAGACCTTCCTCGACAACCTGAATCCCAACTCCCTGGAAATCAAGCAGGCTTGGGTGGAAGAGGGTCTCACCTACGAGAAGGCCACTGCTATCAAGCACTTCCAGTTCGAGCGCATCGGCTACTTCTACTGCGATCCGGATTCCACGGAGGAGAAGTTGGTGTTCAACAAGACGGTGAGCCTGAAACAGTAGGTTATAGGTTATTGATGTAGAGACGCACGGCCGTGCGTCTCTACATGATTTTATAGACAATAACCATTATGCACAGCCTTCTCGATTATGACCCCAAAGTCTTGGTCGCCTTCCTCAAAAGTCTGGAGGGCGATCGGAAGTTCAGCGATTTCCTGATGAACAATGGTTATCGCGAGTTAGAGGCGTTGTCGTCGGCGATACACTCGAACGAGGCCGCGCTGCAGTGGCTGTTGGAAAACGGTTATCCTGAGTTTGCGATACTGAGTAACGCCATCGACAACGAGGATGCGGCCATTGCTTGGTTGGAGAAGTACAACTGCACGTTTCTGTCGCGTTTCGCCGCCGCCTGCCGCAAGGAGACGGAGGCCATCCAGTGGTTCGCGGACCACGATTTGCGTCTTTTTATTCTGATTATCAACGAAATTCATCACATCCTGCTCTACCAGTCGTGGGACGCGAGCGACTTCCATAAGTTTCGGAGGAGCTAACCAGTTTTTTTGTACTTTTGTGCCCGAAATATATTAAAGAAAAAGGAGATATGAAAATGAAACAATTGGTGATTTTGGCCGTACTGCCCCCGCTCCTGCCCCCAACAATGCTGCCAAGCCAGCTGCTCCCAATAACAATCCTGCAGCTCCCAACAATGCCGCCAAGCCAGCGACTCCCAACAATAACGCCAAGCCAGCGACCCCTAACAATAACCCCAAACCTGCCACTACTCCTAACAATAACCCCAGACCGAGTACTACTCCTAGCAGACCTGCTGGTAATCCTGGCGGTGGCGCTCCTGGCGGTGGCAGACCCGCTGGTGGTGGCCCTGGCGGCCGCAGATAGCTATTGACGAATCGCTATGAATAAGATTTATAAAGCCCATATTCTCTATACGAAGGACAAAGCCCATTTCGAGGTGCTCGAGAACGGTTATGTGGCCGTGGGTGCCGATGGGCTCGTGATAGGGGTGGCGGAGAATTTGGCCTCGTTAGGCGCAGATGCTTCCCAGTTTTGCAATAAAACCCCTGACGTTGAGGTTGTCGATTTCGGCGACAAGCTGCTTATTCCCGCCATGAACGACCTGCACGTGCACGCTTCGCAGTATCGCAACCAAGGCATCGCCATGGACTTGGAACTGATGGAGTGGCTCCAGAGTTACACCTTTCCCGAGGAGATGAAGTATGCCGACACGGCTTATGCCGAGCGGATGTACCGTCGTTTTGTGCGCGACCTGTGGCGCGTCGGCACTATGCGGGTCTGCACGTTTGCCTCCATCCATACTGAAAGCACCCGTCTGCTGATGCACCTCTTCCAGGAGGCTGGCATTGGGGCGCTGGTGGGCAAGGTGGCCATGAACCGCAACTGTCCCGAAGGGCTTTCGGAACCGGTGGAAAAGACGGTAAAGGGGTATGAATCTTTGATCGAAGAGACATTTCACGGAACGTCCCTATCTCCAACACCCCCTTATCCTCCCCTTGTGCGCACGATTATCACGCCGCGCTTCATTCCATCGTGCACTCCGGAGATGCTACGTGCCTGTGGCGAACTGGCTGCAAAATACCAGCTGCCCGTGCAGTCGCACCTTTCAGAAAACAAGGACGAGATAGCCCTGGTACAGGAGCTCGAAGGCACGTGGTATGGTGACGCCTACAACCGTTACGGCCTTTTCGGCCAAACACCCACCGTGATGGCTCACTGCGTATTTACTGAGGGTGAAGAAATAGAACTGATGAAGCGGAATGACGTGGTGGCGGCTCACTGTCCCACGTCGAATCTCAACGTCACGACGGGCATCGCGCCCGTCCGGCAGTTCCTCGACGAGGGAGTGCGTGTAGGGCTCGGCAGCGACATCAGCGGTGGTCACAACCTGAGCATTTTCCAGATGATGGTCTATGCGATACAGTTGAGCAAGGCCTATTATCAGTTGCATCGTGAACGGCCGTATCTCACTTTGTCAGAGGCGTTCTGGATGGCCACGAAGTCGGCCGGAAGCTTCTTTGGCAAGGTGGGAAGCTTTGAGCCGGGCTATGAATTCGATGCGCTCGTTATCGACGACAGCTGTCTGAATCATGACCACTATTCGTTGTTGGAGCGTCTGGAGCGGTACATTTACCTGGGCGACGACCGCCAGATTTTGCACCGTTTTTGCCGCGGAAAGGAAATTATGGAGACGAAGATTTTGAAATAGGTTATGGAAGATTTTCTGAACAAAAAAGCTATTGTAATTGGTGCCGGCATTTCTGGGCTCACTACCGCTATCTATCTGCAACGTTCTGGTATTCAGACTCTCATTTTGGAGAAGGCCGCCGGTCCGGGTGGGGTTTCCACCAGCTGGAAGAGGAAAGGCTACACCTTTGAGGGCGGTGTTCACTGGCTCATCGGGGCCAAGAAGGAGATCCCCTTGCATCAAATTTGGTTGGAGACCGGCGCCTTGCAGGACAACAACCCCGTCTATTTCAAAGATCCCATTTATACGCTGGTTGACGACAAAGACAACATGCCCCTGTTTCGCGACCTGCATGGTTTGGAAATCACGGGGCTCAGAGACCGGATAGCCTTGTGGCGCCTTCGCTTTCACTTGGCTTGTTTCAAGAACTTTCATCAGCCCATTGTCGATTTGCGCGGCCTTAAGGTACGGCATCCTAAGCCTTTCTCTATCGGAGAATATGTCAAAATGTTGCCTGCTGTCCTCATCACGCCTTTCCTGCTGGTGCAGTCGGCGAAGCGTCATGCCAAATGGTTTAAGAATCCCCGCATCAGGACGCTTTTGGCTGCCGTCGTTGACCCAGAAATCAATGCGCTTTCCTTCATCTATACTCTTGGCACGTTCCAGATGGGCGACAGCGGCTATCCGAAAGGTGGCTCGCTGCAGATGGCGCTGAATATGGCTGAAACATTCCAAAGTTTGGGCGGCGAAATTCGATACAGAACCCCGGCAGAGAAGATTGTCTCCGAAGGAAAAAAATGGTCGGTTCATGCTGGAGATGAAGTATTTACGGCGGATGCCATGATCGTTTCGGCGGATGCCCGCACTGCCATTGACACGCTTTTTGGCGAGCCGCTTCAAGACGGCTGGGCCCAAAGGATGCGGGCTGGACTAAGGACGACCCAGTGCAGTTTCTTGGGTGTCGGGGTCGAGGCAGACTTGTCGTCATGGCCCCGTTCTATGCAGATAGTGCTGCCACGCCCGCTGAAAGCTGCCGGGGTTACCTACAAAACGCTCATTGTGAATAATTATGCCACAGAAGACGGTTATGCCCCTGTGGGATGCAGCGTCCTCACCTGTCTGCTGCATGGTCCCACCTACGCCTACTGGAAAGCGGCCAAGGAAGACGGCAGCTATGTGGCCAAAAAGAAGGCGGTGATGGACAGCTTTTTGGAGGCAATAGGGGAGGTGATACCCGAAATTAAGGGCACTGTGGTGGTGACCGACGTGGCCACGCCCTTCACCTATGAGCGTTATTGCAGCACCTTCGAAGGCAGCTATATGTCGGACTGGCCGCCGTTCAGCCGGTTATACCATGCGCCCATCCGTTATCGGGAGGGGTTGTACTTCACGGGACAGCGGACAGCCTATTCTGGCGGTCTCCCACCGGCAGCCCAAAGTGCTCACACAACAGCCCAAACGGTCTGCAAGGACTTTGGCGTGGAGTTCGTCGGATAAATGCTGAAAAATTGTATCTTTGCCGAGGATTTGCAACAAGCATTTTCACCTATTGATATTTACATAAACAAGTAGTAATAAGAAAGAGAAAGAATCGCAAACTATACTTATATGAAAAAATGTCTCACCTGCATGGTCGTCGGGCTGCTTGTGCTCCTGGCCGGCTGTGCGCAAAAACAAGAAAAAATGGCAACAATTTACGATTACAAAGTCCTGAACAACAAGGGCGAAGAGGTGGATCTGGCGCAATATCGCGGCAACGTCCTCATGATTGTCAACACCGCCTCGAAGTGCGGTTTCACCCCGCAATATGATGGCTTGGAAGCTCTCTACAAAAAGTACAAAGACCAGGGTCTGGTGATCCTCGGTTTCCCATGCGACCAGTTCAAGCATCAGGAACCCGGCACCGATGAGGAAATCGCCGAGTTCTGCCGCCTCAACCACGGCGTCACCTTCCCGCTGATGAAGAAAATCGACGTGTTCGGAAAAAATGCAGAGCCTCTCTTCACGTACCTCACCCAGCAGGTTCCCACCGAAGAGGTGAAAGGGCTGAAGAACAAGGCCACGATGGCGCTGGTCGATAGTCTGAGCAAGGCCGAAGGCCGCGGCGAGGGCGACATCCGCTGGAACTTCACCAAGTTCCTCATTTCCAAGGATGGCACCGTCATCAAGCGCTTCCCGCCGGTGGCTACCCCCGAAGATTTGGAACCGGAAATTGAGGCAATGCTGAAATAACCGTTTCTCCTTTGAGGATGATAGGACAACCGCCGCAAGGGTTTCGATGCCTTTGCGGCGGTGTTTGTTTTCAAGGACTTATCTTTTTTAGGCACTGTACGCGGGGATGCGGGAAATTTGTACCTTTGCACCGTATTAACAATAATCAAATTATGAGAAAAGCAAGCCGCCAAATGGATGCCGCCTTCGCGTTGGAGGTGCTGGACAAGGCACCTTACGTTACAGTCAGTTTCACGCGACCCGATGGGACACCCTACGGATTGCCCCTGTCGTTAGCGCGCATCGACGAAAGGACGTTCTATTTCCATTGTGCTTTGGAGGGAGAAAAGCTCGACTGCATAGCACATTGTCCAACGGTTTTCCTGTCGGCCGTTACCAAATGTGCGCCTACTGTCGGGCCGAAAGACGGCAACTTCACGCTGCAGTACAAATCAGCCACTGCCGTTGGAAAGGCAGAGTTGGTGACCAACCGCGAAGAAAAGATCGAGGGTTTGCGGGTCATCTGCCAGCGGTTCCTCCCCAAGCACATGGATGCTTTCGACGATGCCATTGCCCGCAGCCTTGAACGGACTGGTGCGCATCACTCTGGCCGAGCCTCCTGTTGGCAAGCGCAAGCAGTACGACAAACAGGGTGAGGAGATGAAGTGGGGACGGAAGGAATGAACACCGCCGCAAGGTTCCCGCTACCTTTGCGGCATTTTTTTTCAAAAAAAAATTTTTGTATCGCATACGATATAAAAATTTTTGTATTTTTGCATCGTGAACGATATAAATAAAATACTTCATCAAAGAACAAGGAAATGACTGATAATCAGCTGAAACTGGAAAACCAACTCTGCTTCCGACTCTACACGGCGGCGCGGCTCACGATGGGCGCATACCACCCATACCTGGATCCGTTAGGCATCACCTACCCGCAATATCTCGTGATGCTCGTGCTTTGGGAACAGGACAAACAGCCGGTCTGCGACATCGCCAAGAAGCTGCTGCTGGACACCAACACCGTGACCCCGCTGCTGCAACGGATGGAGAAGGCGGGATTCGTCAGTCGCGCAAAAGGCAAAGAGGACACCCGCCAGCGCATCGTCTCGTTGACCAAAAAAGGCAAGGCCTTGCAAGAGAAGGCAAAACCAATTCCTGATTGTCTCCTCAACGACGTCGCATTGAAAACGGGAGAAGAAGAAGAGATGTTGAAAATGATTCCCACGCTTGACAAACTTATTGAAGGATTAAAACGAACAAAAAAATAAAACTTAACAAATTTATTCACCTTAAAATTATTGCAATTATGACAAAAAAAGAAGCTTTGAAACAGTTCGCCATGGCTGGAGCTGTTTGGTTTGGAAACAGTAAACAACATTTCGCATTCTCGGCATACGACCGTCTGCAAGGCTGGAACAAACTGGCTGACAAGTGGAAAGAGGAAGCCGAAGAAGAATGGGAGGAAGCTGAGGAAGTGCTGAACCGTCTGGTGGAACTTGGCTACAAGCCTGCTGAGTTGCAGAAGCTGATGAAGACCGTGGAGTTCCCGTTCTATGACGACCCGAAACAACAGATTGAGAGCGACTTCAATCCTGACGCGGTGAAGATCATGAGCGAGATGGCACAAGCTTTCGCCGATGACTATCCCACCCAGAAGCTCATCCAGAAATGGATCGACGGTGAGAAGGACCACATGGCCTGGGAGGCTCAGTACCTCTATCTCATCGAGAAACTCGGCTATGATAATTTCCTCATGGCAATGATGTAATCAACCAAAATTCTAATCCATTAAATATCGAAAATTATGAAAGAAAAAGTTTTACAAGCCATGCGTGAGTTCGGACAGCCCGTGAACGCAGGCAAAATCGCTGAAATCACCGGCATCGACCGCAAGGAAGTCGATAAAGCCTTTGCAGAACTGAAAAAGGAAGGCGCGATTGTATCGCCCGTCCGCTGCAAGTGGGAACCGGCAAAATAAGGGCGTATGGAAATCAAAGCCGTAAAATTCCGTAAAGACGGATTCTATACCCAGCCCTTTGTGTTCGGAGGCGAAGAAGGGATGGACAAGTTCGACAAGAACATCCGCTATCGTGGCAGTCTGCAGAACTATCTGATTGACACAGGCAGCGAGGTGATTCTGGTGGATACTGGTATCCCTGCCGGGACTCCTGAGGAGGTGCCTGACGAGAACTCTCCCATCTTCACTGGCAAGGACATCTGCAGCTATATGGATGCTTTCAATGCCCTTGGCTACAAGCCGGAGCAGGTGACCAAGATTTTGCTCACCCACCGTCATGCCGACCATAGTGGCGAACTGAAAAGTTTCCCTAACGCGAAGGTCTATGTGAACCAGGAAGAGATGGCCGCCGCCGAGTTGCAGGGTCTGACGAACCTCGTGCCCGTCAGCTTCACCGACGGAGCCTACTACAACTTCCCTGAAAGCCAAAAGATAGCCGACGGCGTCTACTTCATCAAGGCCAAGGGCCACACCAAGGGCAACAGCATCATTGTGGTAGAGATGGACGGACTGTTCTACATGCTTCACGGCGATATCACTTACATGGATGAGGCTCTTCACGAGGACAAACTTTCGGTGGTCTTTGACGACCTTCCAGCCGCCCGCGAGACGCTGAACCGAGTGCGCGAGTTCGTCCGCAACCACCCCACCGTCTATTGCGGCACCCACACACCGCAAGGTTATGAGAACCTGGAGGCCAAGCGCGTGATGGATCTGGATAATCCTGTGCCGACCGTTCTGGCCGAGGTGGATTTCTCCAAGCAGCAAGCTTCCGGCAAGTACGTCTGCTCCATCTGCGGCTACGTCTATGATCCCGCAGAGCACGACGGCGTTGCCTTCGAAGACCTGCCTGACGACTGGCGTTGCCCCCGTTGCAAGCAGCCGAAGGAGAAGTTCAACAAGGCGTAAGCTTTACGAACTATTGTTCATCAACCAACCGCCGCAAGAGTTTTCGTGACCTTTGCGGTGGTTTTTGTTTTTCTCAAATCGCCAAAACTGGTAATTCCACCGAAAGCAAAATACCCATCAAAGGTGATTTCCCACTTTCTGAAATAGCCGTTTCTTTGCAGCCGATTAAAACTTAAAGACATGGACTTAAAAATTGGTGATATTCAAGAAACTGCATTGATAACGTTGGCTATTCGTGCCAGCGAGACCGACCGGCCAAACGCCAGAATCAAAGACTTCAAGGCGAAGGAAATTATTGACGCATTGGGGGTGAATGTGGGCAAGTGACCACCTGTCTCAATATGTTGTGTGACTCGTTTGAGCACGGCTATCTGCTTGCGGAACTCCATCACCCAATTATGGCCAAAAACACCAAGCACCACGATGCGGTGAAGTACACGAATGCAGAGTTCCAATGGGGGACCAAATCGGGCAAGGAGTATCTTGACTTAGAGCCGCGACTGACATTGCTTTCGGAGCAGAGCTACAACGTAGAAATGCGCAAACACTCCTTCCGCGCAAAACTTTTCGCGTTCTTCCTGCCGTTCTTGAACAACCGGCTGGCGGTATATAAATGGTAAAATAAGGAATTGCCATGAAAAAATACATTCCCATCAAGATGATACGTGCAGGCCGCTACAAGGTCTGTTTCGACGGATTGGAGCCGGAGGTGAAGGCCGTTTTCATCCGCACTCAGACCCTCTGCCAGGGAGGCGACAAATGCGACTTCTGCTTTGTCCGTCACCGCAAAGGCGAGGTCTGGGAGCGAACCAAAAGTATATAAGTTATGGTTCTGACTCTCATATTGGCTCTGTGCTTTATCCTGGCGATACTCTTGATGCTATATTCAGCAGTGGCACTGGTTCAGGACAAGCGACTGTTCGGCTCTGCTCCTAAGGACATTGTGGACGCGATCCACCCCAAGGAAGAACGCTTCAAAGGTGCAAGATTTTTAGGCTGGATACTGGTCATCCTGAGCATGTTCATCCTCGTAGCCGTGGTTGTCATCGGCATCTGGGACGGAGTGAGACAAGGCTACGGCTTCTGGCAGTTTTTCTGGCGCTGCCTGGCTGTCCTGTACATCTACAAGGCCTTCGACCTGGTATTTCTGGATTGGGTGCTGCTGCAGAAAACCCGTTTCTTCCAGCGCTATTACCCGGAAACCGAAGGCTGTGAAGGCTACCATTCTTACGGCTTCAACAAGAAGAGCCAGATTACCAAGATTATCCTTTTTCCTTTCATCTCCGCGCTGATTGCGTGGCTATGCACATTTATTTAAGAGTCCGAACCATGTCAAAAAAACATCAAATTTCCAAAAGGTGGCTATGTCGCTGCTTTATCGCGGCAAGGAAATCTTCAAGCCGTTGAATACCGGCCGTATTGATGAACATGTTTCCTGCATCCGCGAATGGATTGCCAACATCTTCTTCTACACAAGGAACGGCACCACTATCATGATTGACGCCCAAAGTTCACGACTCGGAAGCCCCATATGACGGCTACGATGAACGCGAGGACAACGAGGAGAAAGCCCGCACGGTTAGATTGGAAAAACAACGGATGTTATAAAGAAGGACAACCCTTGCGCATGATTAACGCAGGCCGTTATCGCAACCAAATACTTAATCCCGCCGCAAGAGTTGAAGTGACCTTTGCTGGCGGTGATATTTTCCTAAGCCTTCCTATACCCCTTGCCATCCTTAACCACCAGTCCTTCGTCCAGCATCTCCGAAAGCACGCGGCTGAGCGAGGGCCGTGTGGCACCCAATTGTTGGGCGACGTCGGCCACAGAAGTGATACTGCCGTGAGATTCGAGGTATTCGACAACACGGTTTTTCAGTCCTTTCACCGCAAAAGAGCGCATCTTGCCGCTCAAGAAACGACCTTTCGCGGAGAGTTCTTCCAAGAAAGCTCGGAGAACGGTCGGCTCCTGTTGCATGAACTCGAAGAAGGCCTCTCGGTTGATGTGCCACACGACGCAGTCTGTAACTGCGGTGACTTCGACGGGAATAATGTTGGGTGTGGCGAAGAGAAACGCCGGTGCCAGCAGCATCGGGGCTTTCAGCCGGTCAACGAGCAGTTCGCGGCCTTCCTCGCCCATCATCCGCGATTCGGCTTGTCCTTCCACAAGCACCATCAATGCCCGACAAGGGTCTCCAGGGTTGAACATCCGCCTTCCGGCCGGGTATTCCTGTCGGCGACAAGGCTGGTTCAACAGCCTCTCCAAAGCCTCGTCGCTGCATTTTGCAAAGAGTTTGATTCGTTTCAGTTCCTCCATACCAAATATTTTTTTTGCAAAAATAACAAAAAAATGCGTCTGGTAACAAATGTTACACTTCACGTTGTGGGGCGGTTGTGTTTTTGCCGCCAGAAATCATTAATAACTTAAACCTTATACAATATGAACGAGAAAATGTTTTGTTTCCAGTGTCAGGAAACTGCCGGATGTGCCGGTTGCAAGATTTCAGGTGTGTGCGGAAAGACCCCGCAAGTGGCTCATGCACAGGATCTGCTGATTTATGTCCTTAAAGGATTGGGCGTCATCGCCAACCATCACCAACATGGCTGCGGACACGACTACTGCGATTTCCGCAAGAGCATCCACGCTTTTGTGAACGACGCGCTGTTCTGCACCATCACCAACGCCAACTTCGATGTGGAAAGCATCTACGCCCGCATCGACAAAGGCTTGGAAATCCGCGATATGTTCAAAGACCACGTGACAAACAAGCAAGGCATCGAGCTGCCGAAACTCGATGTTTTGGAATGGAACGGCACTCGCGAACAATACGACGAAAAAGCCCAAACCGTGGGCGTCCTTGCCGAAAGCAACGAGGATATCCGCTCTCTGAAGGAACTCACCATGTACGGTCTCAAAGGTATGGCTGCCTATCTGGAGCACGCTGGCCGTCTCGGTCAAATCGACAGCGACATCAACGAGTTTATCCTGCAAACCCTCGGACAGCTTGTCACCTGCAACGATGCCAACGAGCTCACCGCCCTTGCGCTGAAGACCGGTGAATGGGGCGTGAAGGCAATGGCCTTGTTGGACAAAGCCAACACCACCGCCTACGGCAATCCCGAAATCACAGAGGTGAACATCGGCGTGGGCAGCCGTCCAGGCATCTTGGTCAGCGGCCACGATCTCAACGACATCGAGCAACTGCTGGAGCAGAGCAAGGACTCGGGCATCGACATCTACACCCACAGCGAGATGCTGCCTGCTCATTACTATCCTAAACTCAAGAGATACAGCCACCTGAAGGGCAACTATGGCAATGCATGGTGGAAACAGCGCGAAGAGTTTGAAGCCTTCAATGGTCCTGTTTTGTTCACCACCAACTGCATCGTTCCTCCGACCGGTAGCGCCACCTACAAAGACCGCGTTTTCACCACCAACAGCACAGGATTCCCGGGTTGGAAGCACATCCCTGCCGATGCCAACGGCAAGAAGGACTTTAGCGAAATCATCGCATTGGCCAAGACCTGTCAGGCTCCGAAGGAGATTGAAACGGGCAAGATTGTAGGCGGTTTCGCGCACGAGCAGGTGTTCGCTCTTGCCGACAAAGTGGTGGAGGCCGTGAAGAGCGGTGCTATTCGCAAGTTCGTGGTGATGGCGGGCTGCGACGGTCGCATGAAGAGCCGCGAATACTACACCGAGTTTGCTAAAGCGCTGCCCAAGGATTGCGTCATCCTGACGGCGGGTTGTGCCAAATACAAATACAACAAGCTCGCCTTAGGCGACATCGGTGGCATCCCTCGCGTGTTAGATGCAGGCCAGTGCAACGACAGCTACTCATTGGCGCTCATTGCATTGAAGCTGAAAGAGGTGTTCGGTTTGGACGATGTGAACCAGCTGCCCATCGCTTACAACATCGCGTGGTACGAGCAGAAGGCCGTCATCGTGCTGTTAGCCCTGCTGAGCCTCGGTGTGAAGAACATCCACCTCGGCCCGACTTTGCCCGCATTCCTCTCGCCCAATGTGGCCAATGTGCTCGTCGAGAACTTCGGTATAGGCGGAATCAGCACGGTAGAAGAGGACATGAAGTTGTTCGGTATCTAAGGTTTTATGTAACCTTTCCCATTAAAACCGCCGCAGGGGTCTTGTGCTTTTGCGGCGGTGTCATTATTTTCCGTAACATGTCGCCAAATTGTTGTATTTTTGCCACGTGGTATTGAGAAGTACATTTTTACGGTAAGTACTGATAATGTTATGACTATAGGACAATTTCTGAACGCGCTTTTAGCGGTTATCAATGCGATGAGTACCTACCTGTTGTTGGGTTTCCTCATCGCGGGAATATTGCATGTGTTTGTGCCGAAAACGTTTTACGCCAAATATCTCTCGCGCGACAACAAACTGTCGGTGCTGTGGGCCGCCCTTTTAGGTGTGCCGCTGCCGCTCTGCTCTTGCGGCGTCATCCCCACCGCCGTGGGACTGAAGAACGAGGGTGCCTCGAAAGGGGCGGTGGCCTCGTTCCTCATTGCCACGCCGCAGACGGGCATCGACTCCATCTTGGCCACCTTTTCGCTGATGGGGCTGGGCTTCGCCATCGTGCGCCCCGTGGCCGCACTGGTCACCGGCATCTGCGGCGGCTTCCTGGTGAACCGTTTCGTGAAAGCCGACGAGGGCGGACAGGTTTCCGAGTCATCCTGCAAGGTGGAAGGCGGCAACCGACTGTGGCGCGTGCTCAAGTACGCCTACTTCGACATGATTCAGGACATCGGCCTGCGATTGGTCATCGGGCTGTTGGTGGCCGCCCTCATCAATGTGGCCGTGCCCGACGAGTTCTTCCTCTCTTTTGGGAGCCAGCCGCTGTTGCAGATGTTGGTCATCCTGGCGGTTGCGGTGCCGATGTACATCTGTTCCACCGGCAGCATCCCTGTGGCGGCGGCCCTGATGATGAAAGGCCTCTCGCCCGGCGCCGCCTTGGTGATGCTGATGGCCGGTCCGGCGGTCAACATCGCCTCCATCCTCGTGGTGAAAAAGTCGATGGGCAGCCGTTTCACGTGGATCTACCTGCTCACCATCGTGGGCTTTTCCATCCTCTTCGGACTGCTGATTAACGCTTTCGGCATCAATGTCGTCGGCATGTCCGAAAGTTGCGGAATGCACGGTGCTTGTTGCCACGCAGAGGCCGCCGCGCCCAGCGTGTTCCAAATCGTATGTTCGTCATTATTAGTTTTATTCATCATAATTGCACTGGGTATGAAATTCTTTGACAAATTCAAGAAACAGAAAACCGAAGCCGGGACGGTGGTTTACGCCGTCGAGGGTATGCACTGTAACCACTGCAAGGCCGCCGTCGAGCAGTCGGTGGGCAAGCTGAAAGGCGTTGAAACCTGCGAGGCCACCCCGGCCGCCAACACGCTTGTGGTCACGGGCACTGCGAGCGAGAACGACATCCGCAAAGCCGTGGAGCAGGCGGGCTTCGAGTTCAAAGGGGTGAAATAAGCAGGTGGAAATCTTCCCTTTTTTTTGACTATAGAGGTCGCATAAACCGACATTCGTAAGATGGAATCGGATTTCAACATCTTTTCCATCCTCGTTTCGGCGATTTTTCCGTTTTGTTTGAATTAGAAAAATGTGTATTTTTGCAGATTAAAACTTCTGATAAGACAAGTATTCAAAATGGCGACTAAAGCAAAGAGCGTATCATTGGCGAATTTTCCTGAAGAGGCGGATCAGAAAATTGGCGTAAAGATTTCTGATGAAACTTCATACGAAAACCAACTGGCGATATTGAGCCATTTTCTCCACAACCACAAAGATGCACTTGACAAGGAAGAACAGTCCGAAATAATCAGCGCTATCCGTGATTTCCTGTCGAGAAAGGAGCCGCAGCAAACGATGGATGTTGGCAAAATGACGGACGAACAGGTATGGATGGTCGCCGAGGATCCCGGACAGTACAACCTATTCTCCGATTTCTTCAATGTGCCGTTCCCTGCGCCTGAAAATCCTAAATTCACGTTTATCGACTTGTTTGCAGGAATCGGAGGTATTCGAATTCCTTTTGATGAAATGGGCTATCAATGTGTTTTTAGCAGTGAGTGGGATGCAAAAGCCTGCAAGACCTATTTCGCCAACTTCGGGACTCTTCCGTTTGGCGACATCACCAAAATTCCGGCTGAACGCATCCCCCATCACGATGTACTGCTCGCGGGTTTCCCTTGTCAGGCTTTTTCTATAATGGGAAAGATGCAGGGCTTCGCAGACACGCGTGGCACTATGTTCTTTGAAATCGAACGTATCTTAAAACATCACCATACTCCTTATATTTTGTTGGAAAATGTGAAACAGTTAGTGGGACATGATGGTGGCCGTACATTCAAAGTTATTCTTGAACGACTGAATCAGTTGGGGTATCATGTGAAATGGCAGGTGCTTAACGCCCTTGATTTCGGGTTGCCTCAAAAGCGCGAACGTGTCATAATCGTTGGTTTTTTAGACAAAAACGATTGTGATGCTTTTTCGTTTGATATTCCACATACGCCCTACAGCCTCACCGACATTCTCGAACCCGATGAGAATGTTGACCCTTCACTTTTTGCTTCCGACCATATCATTGCCAAACGACAAGAAAAGACGGCTGACAAGAAGGTTTTTTATCCTTCAATTTGGCATGAGAACAAAGCGGGAAATATCAGTGTGCTTGACTACTCTTGCGCTTTACGGACAGGGGCTTCCTATAACTACCTGCTCGTAAACGGCGTGCGTCGTCCTACCTCTCGTGAATTATTACGATTACAGGGCTTCCCAGAAAAGTTCAGAATTGCTGTCTCCCATCAGGACATTCGCAGACAAACAGGTAACTCTGTGGCAGTGCCGATGATAAGAATGGTTGCACAGAAAATAAATGAAATCATCATTAGCAAATCAGAATATGGAACATCCGAAATTAAGGGATTCAAAGCGGTTGTTAACGCGTGAGCCGTACCCCATTAATGAAATACCTGATAGCATAGTCCGTCTCATTGGCAAAAAGTTTGTTTATATGCTTTGCATCGGTCGCAAAGATTTGACGGGTGATGACTGGGGCAACGTTTTTGCCGAAGCAATCGGCGGCGAACACTTGCAATCGCCTATCGGTATTGCTGATGTTGTATATGACAAGATGGCTTGGTCTATGAAAACTGTCAAAAACTCAAATCCTCACCGCGTCGAGGCGACAGTCAGTCTTATCAGCGGACGCTGCTCGCCTGATTATTCATACGGCATCACCGATCCGCATGAAGATATCGAGAAAACAGGACGCGCAGTATTGAACATTTGGAACGAACGCGTCAACATTGCGCAAGATTATTACAATCCGCTCCGAACTTCGGTGCTGGTGAGAAGCACCGACCTGCTGTCATATACGCTTTTCGAAGAAGAGAATCACAGGTATGTGGCTAATCAGTACCGCTGGGAGGAAAACAATAACGGTAATCTAATAGGTATTGACCTTGAAACGGGAGACATTCGTTTCACTTGGCAACCTCATGGTTCACAATTCACCATTCACACTCGGGTGCCGAAGAACGCTGTAAAGTTCATAATCAAACAACCACCGATACTTGATGTTGAAGAAATCCTTCGCCAAATCCACTACAATGATAATTGGGTGGAAATACTATAAAAATCGCGTTTTCAACAAGTCATGAGAAAAATCAAGTTCTCCTTGTCTAAAAGACAATTAATACTCCAACTACAAATTGCTATGAAACAATCATTATCACTTTTGTAGTTTAATCAGAAACTGATATGTCACCTGCCTTTTTTGAGGTTCGATACCCGAACTACCCCAGCACCACATCCATCACCATCATCAGGACGAAGCCGATGGCAAAGCCGATCGTGGAGAGGTTGGTGTGGGCGCCTTGGGCGGTCTCGGGGATGAGTTCTTCCACAACCACATACATCATAGCGCCGGCGGCGAAGGCCAGCAGGTAGGGGAGGGCCACGCCGAGAATGCCGGCCAGCAGCAGAATGGCCACGGCTCCGATGGGTTCCACCACGCCGCTCAGGGTGCCGATGAGGAACGACTTCATACGGGAGTTGCCTTCCGCGTGCATGGGCATCGAGATGATGGCGCCTTCGGGGATATTCTGTATGGCGATGCCGATGCTTACCGCGAGGGCGGCGCTGAGGGTCAGTCCTTGCGCTTCGCCGGCGAAGACCACACCCACAGCCATGCCCTCGGGCAGGTTGTGGATGGTGACGGCCAGCGCCAGCATCGCCGTGCGCGAGAGCTTTGATTTCGGTCCCTCGGCTTTCAGGGCACCGTTGTGCAGGTGCGGTGTCAGCTCGTCAATCAGCAGGAGGAACGCGATACCGGCCAGGAAGCCTATGGCGGCCGGCAGCACACGCTCGCCCGCCATCTCGATCGACGGTATCAGCAGCGACCACACGCTGGCGGCCACCATCACCCCGCTGGCAAATCCCAGCAGCGTCTTCTGCATCCTGTCGGGGATCTCCTTCTTCATGAAGAAGACGAAAGCCGAGCCCAGCATCGTGCCGAGCAGCGGCAGCAGTATTCCGATGATTATGGCATTCATTACATTAATCTTTCACGCCGCAAAAATGCACATTTTCTGTCAGATAGGAGTCCCTATAAATGGCTATTTTGCGGGAAAATCTCCACGAATCACGCGGATCTGCGCGGATTTGCAATAGATGACTTTTGCCTTATATTCTTGCTTTCACTGCTTCACGCAAACGTAGGCCTGCGGCCAATACAATAATATTTCAACGCAGAGAAACCGTAAGTATTAGATAATGTGTATTTTGCGGCATAAAAACCTTTATACTGTATCCCATTGGTATCTAATCCGACACACCTGATTCCCTTCGTAAAAAATCAATTGATTTAGCCATTTTCGGTATTTCTTCAGCATTTTTTTTCTGAATTATCCCCTTGAATCTTGTAAATATCCTGTCTGCGTATTTCTGCGAGTTCGGCGGGGCTTATAATTGTCCCGCAGACCGCGCAGATTGACGCAGATTATCACACCGTTTTTTTGCAAGACCTAAAGGGATAATTCCGTTTTTTTTGCACAGCAACCCAACTGGTGGAGATGATGTTGGCGCGAATGAAGAACCTCCGCTGAGAATCGGCTCAAATCATTGCGAAAAACAGGGATTATCGGCGAGAACATCTGCATCGACGGAGGAATGACCCGCCAGATAATCTACCACGGGGAAAACGGTTGGAGGTTGCAATAAACGGCTAATTGGGCCAGAGCGATGACTCGGCTCGTTTCATGATGTAGCGGAAGTTTCGGTCAACTCCATGGCTACTTGGTGACAACACCAGCTCGTCGTTGGTGAGCTTTTCCACTATAAACACCCTTCCATCATAGCAACCTCCTTGGATTTCCAGCAACCATTTGCCAGATTCTTTCGTGAGAGTATAACTATGCCACGCTGGGAGGCAGTCCGTCCGTGAGTCGAGTATCCACACCTTGTCGTTTGTGAACTCCATACAGATACATCCTTCTGGGATGTACTCCTGTCCAGCGATGGTTATTTCGAACGTCTGCGCCGTGTTGACCCATTGGCCGATAAGAGCGTCTTTGTTCACGTTTTCTTTGCCGCAGGCCACCATCAGGATGGTGGCGAGGGTAAGGACGGTGATGTTTTTAATGCTTAAATGTTTCATATTTAATACTTTTGATGATTGTTCACAGGATTTGACACACATTTCCCTTTACACCTTATTGTGTCGCAAAAAAAGTCGATTTCGTTACATTGAAAATGAATTTTTTACGATCGGATTGTAAGTGGCTGGTATTCACAGGGTTCTGCAAGCGCATTTTGCAACTCCGAAAGAGAGGTTTCGGGCTTGCTGATTTTTTTTACCTTTGCCGTCTCAAAAGAAGATAGGAATATGAGAAAAAGTATTTTGATAATCTTTACCTTGATAATGCTTACAGCATGTCGTGGCAGGCAAACGCAGGCAGGAAGTGCTGGCGAAGCCGTTGCGGATTCAACGGAAGTGATGGCACCGAAAGAAACGGACCCGACGGCAAGTCATCCCCAAAGCTACCGTCTGACGGGCACCATTGGTGAAGACAATGCCAGTATGGTGTTGGATAAGAACGGCAACGATGTGACGGGTGTCGTCATGCGATGTGACTATTGCGTGCCTATCAATGTGGAAGGTACTTGGCAGGGTGATAACATCACAGTGGAAGGAGTGAGTCAAGCCGGCTCACATATTGAATATAAATTGACTGTCACAGGCAACGCGGTTCAAGGTGCGGAGATATTGTCTGCCGAAGGAGAAGTCGAAAAGCAAAACGTCAGGATGACGATAGAACACGGCCGGCCTTGAGAACCATCCCGGACTACATCGTTGCGGGAGATGTGCCGGCTTTCTGCAACCCTCTCGCACGAAAGAAGTTGTACGTTCGCTGATGAACTAGATTTTGGTAAAGCAATAAAAATCTGACCATTATGGATTTCAACAACAAAATTGCCGTCGTCACGGGCGGCGCGCAGGGCATCGGACGATGCATCGCCGAGGAGTTCCGGAAAGCCGGGGCCAACGTTTGTGTCATCGACAAGCAGCCGGGCGACCACTTCGTCGGCGACCTTGCTAACAAGGATGTGCTGGAACGGTTCGCCAAGGAGGTGATCGCGAAGTACGGTCGCGTGGCCTACCTCGTCAACAATGCCCTGCCGCTGATGAAGGGGCTTGCGGAGTGCAGCTACGAGGAGTTCCAGTATGCCCTGAACGTGGGCGTGACAGCCCCGTTCTACCTTGCCAAGCTTTTCGCCCCGCACTTTGCGGAGGGGGCCGCCATCGTCAACATCTCCTCCTCCCGCGACCGTATGAGTCAGCCGCAGACCGAGAGCTACACGGCAGCCAAGGGTGGCATCGCCGCGCTGACCCACGCGCTGGCGGTCAGTCTGGCGGGGAAGGTGCGTGTCAACTCCATCTCCCCGGGATGGATCGACACCCAATACACCGTCTATGAAGGTCCCGATGCCGTGCAGCAACCGGCGGGACGCGTGGGCAATCCCTTGGACATTGCCAATATGGTGCTGTATCTCTGCTCCGACAAGGCCGGCTTCATCACCGGCGAGAACATCTGCATCGACGGTGGCATGACCCGACAGATGATCTACCACGGGGAGAATGGGTGGAGGTTGTCGCCAATGGAATGATGATGGCTGAAAAGCGACAATGCCGGATTATGTGTGGCACCGAAACGAAGTGCTCAAACCTGACGTGAAAATATTTTTTCGGGCAACTATTGTATAATCAAAATTTATTGTATTTTTGCAGCGTCGTTGCGGATATTTTTGAAAAATCCGCAACGACGCTGCGGAAATTTTGTTCGTTATGTACCATAGAATATTCGATATTGAGAACCGTTTGGACGAGGCTATGTTCTTGTTCGGAGGCCGTCAGGTGGGAAAATCGACGCTGTTGAAAGAGCGTTTCCCGAAGGCTGTTTACTTCGACCTCCTGAACTCTGAGTTGAGAAATCGATTCCGTCAGCACCCTGAAGTTTTTCGTGAATCGTTGCTGCGTTATCCGCCGGAGACGTTAGTCATCGTGGATGAAATCCAAAAAGTACCCGATTTGTTGGATGAAGTCCATTGGCTGATGGTGAACAAGGGTCTTTTCTTTATTCTTAGCGGCTCCAGTGCCCGAAAGTTGAAAAAGAGCGGTGCCAACAATCTCGGCGGGCGGGCTATTCCTGAAACGCTATTCCCTTTGGTCAGTGCGGAGATTCCGGATTACGATCTCGAAAGAGCTGTACAAAACGGTATGATTCCACGGCACTATATGGTCGCGAATGCCCGCAACCGCCTTAAATCCTATATTGAACTCTACCTGAAGGAGGAAATCATCGAAGAAGCCGTTGTTCAAAACGTGGATGACTTTGTCCGTTTTCTGGAGGTGGCTGCCATTTCGGACGGTGAGATGCTCAATTATGAGAATGTTGCAGCGGATTGTGGCGTTTCTGCCAATACGGTCAAAGCTTATTACAAGATACTTTGCGACACCTTGTTAGGATTCGAGGTGCCCGCTTACTCGAAAGTCATCAAACGGAAGTTGACCAAAGCTTCGCGATTCTATTTCTTTGACGTGGGCATCGCCAATTATTTGACCGGCCGTCATCATCTCGCTCCAAAGACTCCTGAATACGGTCATGCTTTCGAGCATCTTGTGATGCAGGAGATTGTGGCGTATCTCGGTTACAGCGATAGCGAGGAAAAGTTGGCGTATTGGCATACGTACGACAATCTGGAGGTGGACGCTGTCATCGGGGATGCGCGGGTGGCCATCGAAATCAAATCGACCGATTCGGTTCAAGCAAGTCACAAGAAAGGTCTTGCCGAATTTGCCAAGGAGCACCCCAATGTCAGGCAGATTTTAGTTTCCCGCGACCGGGTCACCCGACGGAGCGGGGATGTCGATTTGTATTATGTGACGGACTTTTTCAAAGAATTGTGGGAGGGGATGATTATTTAAGCAGTCGTCAAACTGCAACCATTCGGATTTTTTGCATCATATAGGTGAAAGATAAACATCAGAAACTATGAAGAAAACAGTAAGGCTATGCGTTGTAATGACCTGCAAGTTTGCATGATAATTGAGCAATGCTGAAATCATTAAGTGTATGACCGAATCTGAGCTATACAAAAACCTCGGCACATTGACCAAAGGCAAGGACCAATGGGAAGAAAACATCGCTGAAATCGACAGCAACCGCGTGGTTAATATTCACTGTTTGGGGGCCGTGAAGGCGGCAGGCCGAAACGGTTGATCATTTCCTCGCCGTCACGCACAGCCACCGCTTTTCTTCGTTTACCGTGATGTTGAGGTCGCGGAAGCCGACATTCGTCAGATGGCGCCTGATTTCTTCCGGCGTGTAGGTGTGCATGCCCTCGATCATGCTCTCCCATTTGGCATCCATCGCGCCATGGCCGTCTGATTCGTTGACGATGACGAATTGACCGCCGGGTTTCAGCACCCTTTTCACCTCGTTGAAGCAGTGCTCGATGTCGGGCCAGAAGTAGATGGTCTCGAAGGCGGTCACCACGTCGAACGAGCCTTCGGTGAATGGGAGGTTGGCGACATTGCCTTCCAAGACCTTGCAGCGGCCTTCCCGAATGGCTTTGGCGTTCACTTTCGTTGATTTCCGTACGGACACTGGCGAAAAATCGATACCCGTGACACTTCCCCGCAGGGTGCGTTGCAGCAGTCGGGCGATATTCGCGCCACCGCCGCATCCGATGTCGAGAATGCAGTCTTCGCGGCCAATCGTCACCATTGCCAAAGCCCAATTCGCCATTGCAGCGTGACCGCCGCCGTTCATTCCGTTGACCATTAGTTTGCCTAAAAAGCCCTCCGGCTTTCTGGCATTGCTGAAAAATTTGCTCAAAAGTCCCATAATTTGTGTGTTTATTTCTTTCCTTTTAAGATGGCCGACCCGATCAAGGTCATCCATTTGGCCTCCCACGGGGACATGAACATGCCGTGGGTGGTGTCAATAAGCTCCACCTCCTCATAGCCCATCTCTTTCAATCGTTGCACAAAGGCACGCATATCGCCGTACATCATGCGCGAGAAGACGTCGTGGATGGCGAAGGTGCCGCCTTTCTTCAGCACGCGCAGTGTTTCCAGCAAAATGGCCTGCCGGTCACGGCTGGGGATGTTGTGATAGACATAGTTGCTGGTCACCGCGTCGAAAGTCTCGTCCGGGAAATCCAGTTTCAGCGCATTGCCTTTGGCGAAAGAAGTGCGGTCGTCCACCCCTTCGGCCTTTGCGTTTTCCTCGCAAAGCGTCTGGTTGTAGGAGGCGTATTCCGCGCCCCATCGGTCGATGCCGACCATTCTGGCTTGCGGGTTGCGCTTGGCGACAGCGATAGTCAACGCACCGCTGCCGCAACCCACATCGAGACCTTTGCCGCCCTCGGGAAGGGTGACATGCTGCGAAAGACCTTCGATGATCTGTTTCGACATCTGCCGTTTTCCGTCGTATGAGAAAGCCCTATGCAACAGCCACATCCACAATGCAATCAATGTCAATGCGATGGCGAGCACGAGGAAGACGATTTTCAGGATGGTCTTCAAAGTGCCGGCTGCGAGCAGGCCGCTCACGCCAAAGACGAGGAACAAAACGAGGCTGGCCACCGCCCCGCCCAAAATCCCTAAAATCATACCTTTCGGAATCCAGTTTTTGTAATTCGGTTTCATAATCTGTCCATTTGATATTTCCGACGGCAAAAATCCGATTTCCTGAGCGTGGGAATATCCCAACAAGTGGCTATTTTCGGGCGAGGGATTCATCAAAGTACACTATCTTTTCTTGATTTATCTTAAGTCATTGTCAAAGGTGGATGACGAAACACAGCAACATCGTTCGGAACAGGGGATTCCAGCCATAGCCAAAAATAAGTACTTCTTCGCCAAAACTCCCATAAACAGGGGAGTTTGAACGGGTGGACAAATAGTATTTTTGCCGCACGAAAAATAAAATTACACTATTATAAAAAAGTATGGCAAAAAGATTATCCATTCAAAGAATCCTGGTTTTGACGGCGTTTGTGCTGTCATTCTTCGCGCTAAGCGCACAAACGACCACTTCCGACACCATCGGCAATGGCACAACGACATCCATTCATTCGGCGTTGCCGGGCGCTTACGGCTACCACTTGTCGGCCGCGCTGTATCTCGGCAACGAAATCAACCATTCGGCAGGAGATATAGAATCCTTGTCCTACCACATCACCTACGGCAATTATCCTGTCAATGACGGTGACAAACGGATCAAGATCTACTTGTTGGAGACCTCCGATCCGTCCATCGATTTGTCGCAGACATGGGGCTCCATGGTGAGCGCCGCCACGCTGGTGTATGACTCCCTCGGCTGCGACATCCAATGGGACGACTACTGGAAAGAGTTCTCCTTCACACAGCCTTTCTCTTACGGCGGCGGCAATCTGATTGTCTTGGTGGAAGGTGAAGCCTGCGACCCCTATCCTGGCATGGGCGACTGTGAGACAGAGATTTACGTCAACAACGGAACGGTCAACAATTGCTGGAACCGGGTGCAGGACGGAACGCAGATTTCCTTCACCACGGCGATGGATTCCATCCCCGAAGGGACCCACGGCAACCATTACGACCGTCCGAACGTGGTGTTCTCCTTCTCGTCTGGCGAGCCCTCCTCCCCAGACACCAACTGCGTGCTGACCCTCCCGATGCTGGAAGATTTCGAGGGCTATCCGGGAGATTTCTCCTCTATCCCCACCTGCTGGACGAAAATCTCGCAGGAGTACAACCAAGCTTACGGTAGCTACTATCCCGTCATCAACGGCGGCAGCATGAGCGACCCCAACCAATCGGTGATGTTTATGCTGATGGACACCTACTCGTCGTTCCTCGTTCTGCCCGCCTTGGACAGCGTCTGGTCGATGCAGAATGTCTCGATGTCGTTCAACTTCAAGTCCGCCCAGCAGAACATCACCCGCATGGTGGTGGGCGTGATGTCGGATCCGTCCGACACGTTGACCTTTGTGCCGGTGGATACCGTGTGGCGCGAAGGCAGTGTCAGCGGCTGGGAGCCCAAGGAGATCAACTTCGCCACCTACGCCGACTCGGGCCGTCACATCGCCTTCTGGTTCAGCAAAGCCAACTCCACCCATGTTTTCCCGAGCTGTTTCATCGACAACGTGGCCGTGTTTGAGACTCCCGACTGCACGCCGCCCGTTCAGATTTCGGCCAGCGTGGACAGTCTCGATGCCACCATCTCTTGGTCTTAC
>CAJOKR010000026.1 GCA_905235135.1 uncultured Bacteroidales bacterium | reverse complement strand
ACCAGTGGCCATTGATGAGGCAATAGCGGATATTCGGGCGAAAACCGAAGAATATCTAAACTTGATGGGACTCTGTAGGCTGTAGAGACGTTGCGCGCAACGTCTCTACATCACACACGTCTCCACACCGAGAACGAAATCCCCACATTCTTGATGGCCAATCTTTTTGAGAAACCGAAATTCACAAACTGATTCAAAGACGAGAGAGAATATTTTGTACTTTTGCACCGTAATTCTTAAAACACTGTTGATTAATTTTCGTGCTTATGAAAAAATATTTATACTTTGTTCTCCTCGTCGGCTGTCTGTTTGTCGCTTCGTATGCGCAAAACGACGACCAAAATCTTCCCACTCCGAGTGCGTTTTCCCCGTCGGAACAGTCGGATTTTGAGTGCGACGGTGCCGGCGGCATCTTTGAGATGGTGCTGAAGAAGTCCTCTGCCGAGTGGTCGGTGACCCAAATCCCAGAATGGATGCAGGTGACTGAGATCATCCCGGAAGAGGGGAAAGTGATCTTCAATGTCAGCCCCAACCCCAGCGCGGAACCCCGGAACGGAGTCGTGATCATCACGTCCGACGATGGCAAGACGCAGGAATATACGATTACCCAGAAAGGTGGGGCAGAGCACCTTACCGTCCTGACGAACCACCTCTCCTTCGATGGCGCTGGCGGCCAGCAGAACGTGATTGTGGATGCCAACTTCAACTGGGAATATACCACCTCCGCGTCCTGGCTCCAGCTGAGTCATCAGAAGGTCAAATTGCAGGTGATCTGCTCCGCCAATGACTCGGTGAAGCAACGGAACGCGACTATTACGATTTCTGGGAAAGAGGTGAGCCAAACCATTACGGTGACCCAATCGGAAGGGGAGACTGTTTTTGACGTCACTGGTGCTGAAGACAACAAACTTTCCTTTGGCGCGGTCGGAGGCGAGAACAACTCGTTGAAAGTCAGCTGTAATGATGACTGGGGCGTGGAGAACACCACCTCGTGGCTGAAAATCACCCCTTCGGGGAACGCCGTTGTCGTCCAATGTGAGGCCAATCCCTGGGCGGAGAGCCGAACGGCGACATTTGAGCTGGTCACCGCTTTTGAGAAAAAGTCGAAGACCTTCACGGTGGAACAGAAGGGTGACGAACCCAGAATTGATAAGGTTTCGTTGCCGTTCAGCGGCGGGGAAAGGGCTGTGAGTGACGTGCGGCCGCATTACCGCTCGGTCTATCTGAAGGGCGACAAAGGGGATATGCGGGTGAAGGTGCATTCGAATGTCCAAACCTGGGACTGCCAAATTATTACCGAAGACACGAATTGGATTGTGGCGGAAGCCTCCCCCAAGGACAGCCTCATCACGTTGAAAATTGCCAACAATAACGGATGGAAAGCCAGGGAGGCCAATGTGATTGTGAACGCCATGGGAATAATGGATACCCTCAATGTGCGGCAGAACAATCGCGGCTATAAAGGGATTCTGGATGATTATTTCGACGGCGGCGAGCGCACTTGGAAGACTACCCGCTTCTTTGTGGATGTGCATGGTGCGGAATGCGTGGGAATCAGGATTGGCGGCTTTGCCAAGCGATGGAAGTTCGTGGAAGTCAGCCTGTTGGATTTCAACTTGGAATATGCCTATCGGGAGCTGGCCTTTGATTGGAATCCTATCGTGAGAGGATTTCTGCCCTTCTCCCGCAATGCCAACCGCTGGGCCGCCTACATGGGTATGGGTGTTGCCGTGAACGTGTTGAATTTCAATTTCAGAGAACAACCGATGAAGTTTACGGCTTTCGACGGCGCTCATTTCCTCTTTGAGATTGGCGCGGAATTCCACTGGAAATCAAAGGAAAACATCTCTTCCCGTATCTTCTATCGTTATGACGGTTACTCCTCCCTGGGCATCTCCTTCGACTTCTACAAGTGGACGAAGAAATGGAAATAACAGCGTATAACCGCTGATTATAGAATCAAAGGCATAACAAAAGGGCATCGTTTCCAGCCGGAAACGATGCCCTTAATTTTAATGTCAACAAATCGGCAGATGGATTAGTATCCGAAAATCTCTTCCAGACTCAAGGTCGTCACCTTGCCGTATTTCTCCATACCTTTCAGGTCAACTTCATCCTTGTTGCCGAGCACGACAACCACGCGCTTCTGGCCCTTGATGTAGGTCTTGTTGAAATTCACCACATCGTTGAGGGTCAGCTTTTGGATGGCGTTGTAGTTGGTCTTGTCGAGCGGGGCTTTCAGACCCTTCTCCTCGCAGTTGAGGTAGTAGTAGATGATGCTCATCTTGCGGGTGCGGTCGGTGCGGTATTGGGAAATGAGGGAGGTCTTGGCCAGGTCGAAGTTCAGCTCGGAAACCGGCATGTTGTCCAACAGATCGGTGAAGGCTTCCATAGCGTCTAACAGCTTGTCGTTCTGCGTGCCGATATGGGTCATGTTGTAATTGTAGCGGCCTTTTTCGCTCGGTTCCACATAGTAGGCGGCGGCGGAATAAGCCAGGGAACGTTTCTCGCGGATTTCCTGGAAGACGATGGAGTTCATGCTACCACCAAAGTATTCGTTATAGAGCTCGATTTGCGGATCCAGCGCCCAGTTGGCGGGCACGGAGGTCGTGAGCTGGCGGCAGAGCGACTGTTTCGCATCGTAGTGGGCGAAATAGACCTTGTTCTCCTTCGTGGGCAGACGGTCGAAGTCGGGACCCATCTTCATGGGTTTCTTGGCGGGATGCACGCTGTGCTTGTCGGTGATGACCTTCTGCAAGTCGTTGAGGCTCAGGTCGCCGTAATAGAGGATGCGCTGCGGTTGGGAGGTCATGGTCTTGATTTGGTTGATGACATCCTGGGCCTTGATCTTCTGCACCTCCTCGTTGGTCACGAAAAGCTTGCGGATGTTGTCTTTGCCGTAGGAGGCATAGCTCAGCATTTTCTGGAAGATGGTCTGCTGACGGGATTTCGCATCGTTACGGGATTTCAGCACGTCGGCGATGGAGTTCTGCACGGATTCCTCGGAGATTTTCGGGTTGTTGAGGATGTCTTCCACGATTGCCATGGCCTTCTCCATGTTCTCGCTCAAACCGGAGATATAGACGTTGGCGTATTTGTCGCTGAAGCTGATGGTGTAGTCGCAGGCGAGGTCGTACATCTCACGGCTGATCTGGCTGAGGGTGCGGTTTTCGCTCTCCAGCTGATCGAGGAATTCGTTGGTGATACCGGCCTTCTTGTCATACAGACGACCGTAGTTGTAACGATAAACCAAGGAGAAGCGGCCGTTGTCGGTGTTTTTCACGTAGAGAATTTCGTTGCCGTTGGCCTTGCCCTTCTGCATGTCCTTGTTGAAATCCACGAAAACGGGCTCGATGGGGTTCACTTTGATGTCCTTGACCTGTTTCAGGAAGGCGCTCTCCACGTCGCGGTTCATGACCACGGGGGTGATTTCGGGCTTATCCACTTTCTGCACGTTGCGCTGCTCGCCCTGACGTTTATAGACAATCACGTAGTTGTTCTTCTTGAAGGTGCGGTTGGCAAAATCGACCACATCCTCTTTGGTCACATAGCTCATGTTTTCGGTTTCGTTGATGACATCCTGCCAGCTCTGGTGGGAGAGATAGGCGAAAGCCATCGCCATGGCGCGGTTCGTGTTACTTTCGAGGGATGTCATGTCACGCAGCTTGCGGTTGTTGATGGCGGCGGTGAGCAGGTCGGCATCCCAGTTGCCGGACTTCAGAATCTCAATCTGTTGCAGCAGGAGGTCTTTCAGCTGTTCCAGGGTCTGTCCCTCTTTCGGTCTGCCGTAGAGGCGGAAATAAGCGTAATCGTTCAGGTCGTTCACGCCGGAAGAGGCGGACAGAGCGAGCTGTTTTTGGTTGATGTTCTCGTCGATGATACCGCAGGAACCGTTCATCAGCACGGCGTCAGCCATTTCAGCGAGAAGCACGTCGCGGGAACCGGTACCGGCCTCAATGCGGTAGCCAATCTGCACGTTTTCGGGCTCCAGACCATACACTTCCACCGTTTTCACTTCGCGAATCGGTTTCTCGTGCACGTAGGTGAAATCGGGGATGTAACGCGGCTGAATCTTACCGAAGTATTTGTCAATCAATTTGATGGCCTGTTCGGGATCGAAATCACCGGCCATGGCGATACAGTAGTTGTTCGGCACATAGTAGGTGTAGAAGTGCTTGTTGATGTTGGTCAAGGACGGGTTTTTCAGGTGCTCGATGGTACCGATAGTGGTCTGCGTGCCGTAAGGATGGTGCGGGAACAGGGCCTCATTCAGTTTCTCGTAAGCGGTACGGCTGTCGTTAGCCATGTTCATGTTCTTCTCTTCATAGACAGCTTCCAACTCGGTGTGGAACAAACGGAAGACGGGGTTGGCGAAACGCTCGCCCTCAATCATCAGCCAGCGCTCCAGCTCGTTGCTCGGGATGTCCTCCTGATAAACGGTCATATCATTGGAAGTGAAGGCGTTAGTGCCCTGTGCACCGATCATCGACATCATCTTGTCGTACTCGTTCGGGATGGCGTACTTGGAAGCCTCGTACGACACGGAGTCAATCTGATGATAGATAGCCTTGCGTTGATCGGGGTCGGTGGTGTGGTTGTAAACCTCGTACAGTGCCTCGATTTTCTTGAGCTGTTCCTGTTCCTTGGGCCAGTCTAACGTGCCGAAGTGGTTGGTGCCCTTGAACATCAGGTGCTCCAGATAGTGGGAGAGGCCCGTGGATTCGGACGGGTCGTTCTTGCTACCCACGCGCACGGCGATGTAAGTCTGGATGCGCGGCACGTCCTTGTTCACGGACATGAAGACCTGCAAACCGTTATCCAACGTGTAGTGGATGACGTTCATCGGGTCATTCTGATAGGTCTCCTTGTGGTAATTCTGCGCAAAAGTGCTGAAGGTCAGGAGACAGCAGGCCGCCAGCAGCAGAGTTGTCAAAATGTTACGTTTCATACTGTTTTGAATTTATTGTTTGATGAATTTTTCGGTGTAATAGTCGTTATCCGTGATGATTTTCACGAAATAGACTCCTTGCGGGAGGGAGGAGACATCGATTCTGGAATCAGGATGTGCTTCTGAGAACATCATTTTTCCCAACAAATCGTAAATTTCCACATTCTGGACATCCGTCAGGGAGATATTCAACATGTCTTTAACAGGATTTGGATAGACATGGAGGTCTTCTTTTTCGTATGATGTCACCCCATCGTGCAGGAAGTGGACGTCAAAGCTTGCCTGGTTGCCGCTGTATTGGATGTTGGTGATTTCGAAGCTGGTTTCGGGTGTGCCGTCGGTGAGGAAGGGGTGGGGGTTGGTGTTGGGACCGAAGGAGGTGCGGTTGGAATAGCCGAACGCTGCTTGGTTGATATTCCCGTTAATGGTATCAATGCTGCTGTTCTTTCTGAAGATCCAGTAGGTGTGCGGTTTCTCGAAGAAGTCAAAATAGCCGTTGCCGGAATCATACATGTCGGAAAGATCCACGTTGTCGTACCATCGGCCGATAATCACGCCGCTGTGGGGGACATTTTCCATAAAATCATCGCAGTTGCGGTACTCAATGGTGAACCACTGGTCAGAATCGATGGCTGATCGGATGAAATAGCAGTTCTGATGGTCGGAAGAAGTATTGCTGTTTAAGACATAATGTCCATCTTCTGTAATTTCAATGGGTTCATCCACAACGCCCAAAAACTTGTATTTGATGATGGTGGAGATTTGTTGCAGATTACTGTGAGACATCTGGTCCCAAAGTCCGACTGGCATGAGATCGTTCGTGTAGAAATAGTGGTAGAAGTCGGGAATGCCTAAGGAGTGTGCCATCTCGTGGCTAAACGTGTTGGCGGTGAAGTAGGGGCCGGAATTGGCGAACTCGAAGTCGTAAGCGTTTGGTATTACCCCATTAATGCTCAGTTGTGATGCTTCGGGACCGAAAAAGTTCATGTGGGGCCACAGCAGGTCGTTCCAGCCGCCAACATCGCCCTTGATGATGAAGCTGATGTTGTCGATTAACCCATCGTCGTTGCCGTCCAGGTCAATGCTCGCATCCACCAGATGCAGGGAGTCCACATAGCGCATCACTCTGGTTAGCAGTTCCGTTTCGCGGGGATTGGTAATGCCCATGGTTTGGGGCGGATAGCCTTCCGGATTGGTCTCGCTGTAGGGCTGATAGTAGGAACGCGGCTTGAAGTCCTGATAGGAGACGATGACGGAATTTTGGATGTTGTTCGTATAAACTGTGTGGTAGTTGATCTTCCCGTAGGTTGTCGTGTGGTAATAGTTATAGACGGAAATCGTATAAGGAGTGGTATCGTTGAACATCTGGTCAATCGGCTCGAGCGAATCGGTAAACTCCGAATCGTCGGCAAAACGGATGAAGATGGCCAAGTTGGTGAGCATCATCTGTTCGTCGCGGGTCATGTGGATGTGTGGGGCATACTTGTAGTTTTGGGGCGGCCGCGGCGGCATCAGTGTCGGAATCGTGTCCGTAGGCCCCGCAAACCCGAGCAGGACGATTGTGTTGAGCAATACGGTAAGAATCTTTTTCATACGCTGTTGAAGCTGGTTAAAGACATTTTTGATATAACTTGCAAAAGTATATTTTTTGTAATATCACCCCCGTTGATGTTGATAAGTATTGATATTTCTGCCTTCCCATCTCACAAAAAAAAAGTGCGCCGTTTCCGACGCACTCTCTCGATTAGTATTCGTAGAAGCCTTCGCCCGTCTTGCGGCCGAGCAGTCCGGCGCGGACCATCTTGCGGAGCAGCGGGTGAGGACGGTACTTCGGGTCGCCGAATTCTTTGTAGAGCACCTCCATGATGGCGAGGTTCACATCGTTGCCGATGAGGTCTGCCAACGCGAGCGGGCCCATGGGATGGTTGGCACCCAACATCATGCACTTGTCGATGTCCTCGGCGGAAGCGATGCCGTCGGCCAAGATGCCCACAGCCTCGTTGATCATCGGGATGAGGATGCGGTTGACGACAAAACCGGGAGCCTCGTTCACTGGAACGGGGGTCTTGCCGATTTCCGTGGTCAGATCGACGATGCACTTGGCGGTCTCATCAGAGGTGAGCTGACCCTTGATGACCTCCACCAAAGCCATTCTGTCGGCGGGATTGAAGAAGTGGCAGCCGATGAACTGTGCGGGACGGTTCGTGCAGGCGGCAATCTCCGTGATGGACAGCGAAGAGGAGTTGGTGGCGAAAATCGTCTCCGGCTTGCAGATTTTGTCAAGCTCCATGAAGACGTCTTTCTTGAGCTGCATATCCTCCACGGCGGCCTCAATCACGAGGTCAGCGTCGGCGAACGTGGCATAGTCCGTGGTGGTGGTGATGTTTTTCAGCAGGGCATCGACGGCCTCTTGGGTCATCTTGCCTTTTTCCACCAGTTTGCCATAACCTTTTGAAATGGAACCCAGTGCCTTGTCAAGGCTGGCTTGGGTCCGGCTCTTCATGACCACGGGCATCTTGGCGGCAAACGCCTTCACAATACCCTTGGCCATAGTACCTGTACCGATAACACAAATTTTCATAATACTGATTTTAAGTTATTGATTTGTAGATGATTATTCGTTTGTAAAATGCGCATCCTGCTTGGTGAGGAAGGCGGTCATGCCGGTTTTCTGATCTTTGGTGGCAAAGCACTTCCCGAACATACGGCTTTCGTAAGCGATGGCTTCGTCGGCGGGCAGATCGTACTCCTCGTTGATGCATTCTTTGGCGTAGCGCACCGCGATGGGCGCATTCTTTACGATACGGTGGGCCAACCTAATTGCCTCTTTCATAAGCTCTTCCGGCTCATAGACAGCATTTACTAATCCGACGCGCAAAGCCTCATCGGCCTTGATGGCGCGGGCGCTGAAAATCAGCTCCTTGGCAACGCCCATACCGGCAATCTTGGCCAAGCGGTAGGTGCCCGAGAAACCGGGAATAATGCCGAGGCCGACCTCGGGTTGTCCGAACTTTGCGGTTGAAGCGGCCAGTCGGATGTCGCACGCGAGAGCCAGCTCGCACCCTCCGCCGAGCGCAAAACCGTTCACCGCCGCGATGACGGGAATCGGCAAAGTCTCAATCTTGCGGAACACCGAAGCGCCGGCTGCTCCGAAACGTTCGCCCTCTTCCGCATTCAACGGTTGCATCTCCGAGATGTCCGCACCCGCCACGAACGACTTCTCCCCGTCGCCGGTGATAATCAGCACGCGGATGTCGGGGTAAAGGTTCGACAGGAAATCGTCCATCTCTTTCAAGAGGTTGGAATTTAAGGCGTTGAGGGATTTCGGCGCGGAGATGGTCAGGGTGCAAACCTGCTCCGCAAGGTCTATTTTCAGAAATTCGTATTCTTTCATAGCGGTTATTTTTACGAGGGGCAAAGATACAAAAAAAGTGCCTTTCGGCACTCTTTTTTAACGTTTTTTCTTCCCTGCGTTTACCGGCCCTGTCGGTTCGGACTTTTTCGCCTCTTTCTTCTTGTTGGTCAGTTGTTTCTTGTAGGTGTACTCTTTGTTGTAGAGGTCCTGGAGGTGCTGAGGGGTCAGTATCGCTTTGAATTTCTTGTGATAGTTGGTCTCAATGGTGAGCAGGTTCTTGCGAAGCTCGAATTTCTGGTCTTGGAGATAGGTGAGCTGCTTGTCGTCCAACTTTTCGATGATTTCCTTGTTGGTGCCCGGTGCGCCGAGCTTGATTCCCTGCTTCTCCAGGTTTTTGCGGTAGCTGTCCATGGCCTTCATTTCGGCTTTGAGGAACTCCTCATACACCGGCCAGAAATTCTGCGTCTCTTTGCCGCTCATCGGAACGTTCGCCTTCATGTAGGCGATGCGGTCCTGAACCATCTGTTTCGGGTTTCTCTCCTGGGCGAAAAGCGTGGTCGTTGCGCACATCGCCAAAACAATCAGTGTGATCCAAGTTTTCTTCATCTTATCAAGGTTTTAGGTTAATATTCCAGATATTGGTAATAGTCCATCATGGCCAGTTCCTCACTGTAGTAGTCCGTGGCGATGGTTTCCAATGCTTCCTGTTTGGCCTCGGTGGCGGCTAACTGCTCCGTTTGCGCAATGCCCTGGTCTTTTTCGGGGGTGTTATAGGTGAAGAAGATACCGGCGGCGATGGCCACTACCGCAACGGCAGCAATGGCGGATGAGAAGATGGTTCTTCTTTTATGTTGCTCACGCTTAATATTTTGCATGACCCTTCCGGGAAGCTCCTCAAAATAGTTTTCGGGAACTGAATAGTGTTCAGTCTTATCTAAATTCTCTAAATCAAACATAATGAATCAAAATTACAGTACCATGACTATGCCAAAGCTAAAAGGTTAAACGCTCTGAAATATTTTTTTTGATTTTTTCGGCAGCAAAGTGGTAGGATGCCTTGAGGGCGCTCTCGGAAGTGTCGAAAATCTTCGACATCTCCGCGTAGGGCGTCTCGTCGTAGTAGCGCATGGTGAACACGGCGCGCTGCTTCGGCGGCAGCTTGGCGATTTCCTCCTGCAGGAACTGCTCGATCTGGTTCGGGGTGATGGTGCTCATGTCAGCCTGACACGAGAGCATGAAGTCCGTGTAGGAATCGTCGTCGAGATTCAGCAGCTTCTTCTTTTTCTCAATGAAGGAGAGCGACTCGTTGACACAAATTCTTGTTATCCAGGTTTTTAGACTGGATTCGCTTCTGAATTTGTCCAGATTCCGCCAGATTTTGATGCATACGTTCTGGGTCACATCGTCGGCGTCGTTGTGGATGGTCACGATGCGGCGCGCACTATAGTAGATGTGCTTCTGATACTTCTTCAGCAGCAGCTCGAAGGCCTTCTCTTTGGTCTTGTCGTTGCTGAAGAGCGACAGGATGAATTCGTCGGTGATTTCAGGCATTCTGTTGATTGTTAATTATTTACGGCTGATTGCTTTCTGGCAGGCAGCCACAATGTGTTCTTTGTCGAGGCCGAAGTGCCCCATCAGCTCGTCGGGGGTGCCGCTCTCGCCGAAGTGGTCGTCCACGCCAACCATCTCCACGGGTGCGGGCAGATTGCGACCCAGGCACTGGCACACGGCATCGCCCATACCGCCGTTGAGGAAATGCTCCTCGGCAGTGACGGCACAACCGGTCTTGCGCACGCTGTTCAGCACGGCTTCCATATCTAACGGCTTGATTGTCGCGAGGTTAACAACTTCCGCGGAGATGCCTTGCTCAGCCAGCATGTCAGCGGCCTGCAGGGCAGGGAACACTAAGTGGCCCGTGGCAAAGATGGTGACATCCGTGCCTTCACGCATCACTTCCGCTTTTCCGATGACGAAAGGTTTGTTCTCTTCGGTGAAGTTCGGCACTGCGGGGCGCCCGAAACGGATATAGACGGGACCGTTGTATTCCGCCGCGGCGATGGTTGCCATCTTCGTCTGGTTGTAGTCGCAGGGGTTGAGCACCACCATGTTGGGCAGCATCCGCATCAGCCCGAGGTCCTCCATCATCTGGTGCGTGGCACCGTCTTCGCCCACGGTGATGCCCGAGTGCGAAGCGCCGATCTTGACGTTGAGGTTCGAATAGGCCACCGTCATGCGGATCTGGTCATAAACGCGGCCCGAAATGAATCCCGCAAATGCGCTGGCGAACGGGATCTTGCCGCTCAATGCCAGACCTGCAGAGATACCAATCATGTTGGCCTCCGCGATGCCGCACTGGATGAAACGTTCCGGATAGGCGGCCTTGAAATCGCCCATCTTCACGCTGCCCGTGACGTCGGCCGTCAAGGCGAAGATGTTCTCGTTATGTTGTGCGGCTTCCATCAAGCCGGCACCGAAACCCGAACGGGTGTCTTTCATCGTGTAATTCTCAATATTCTCCATGCCAAAAAATTTGCGGCAAAAATACGAAATTTGAGAAAAGAGAGTTATCTTTGCCAGCTGTTTTTGCGGATTATTTTTGATGAGAAAAAAACTACTCCTCTTCCTGACCGTCATCCTGCTCTGCTGCGCCGCCCCCGTGCGGGCGCAGGAGGCGGGCGCGTGGCGTGTGGGACATGTCACCGCAGACTCGCTTACCATTAAGCTGGATACCCTTTCCATAATTCCGCAAACCTTTCATATCCAAGATCTTAAAGCCTCGCAATACCGTCTTGATCCGCTTACGGCCACACTCTATATTGTCGATTCTAACCTGTTGGGAAAGCGACTGTTTTACCGTTACGAGGTCTTCCCTGGTGATTTCTCCAAGCCCGTGGCGCATAAGTCTATGCAGCTGATCGAGCCTCGCCGCGCCGAACATCAGCTGGTGGAATATCCCGCTACTTCTATCCGTGATGTGCTGAACAACAACGAGTTATACACCAACGGAGGAATCTCGCGCGGAGTTACCGTGGGCAATAACCAGGATTTGGTGCTCAACTCCTCCCTTAACCTGCAAATTTCTGGTAAACTGTCTGAGGATGTGGAGATTATGGCCTCCGTTTCCGATAAGAACATCCCGATACAGCCCGAAGGCAACACCCAAGTGCTACAGGATATCAGTAGTATTTTCATAGCGTTGAAAATCAAACAGATGGCGACGATAAATGCGGGTGATATCGTGTGGACGATGGCCGACGACCGTTTCTTGCGCGTTTCGCGGAATATGCTCGGTTTGGATGCCAAAGTTGCGTATAATGCTTCGGAGAAGGTGAATGTGATGAACGAGGCGGGCGGCGGAGTGGCAAAGGGTCGTTTCGCCCGGCAGACTCTTGCCATCCAGAATGGCGTACAAGGACCTTACAAACTCTATGGTGCCGACGGTGAAGTTTCCATCGTCATGGTGGCCGGTTCGGAGCGGGTTTACATTGATGGGAAGCTGATAACCCGAGGGGCCGGGAACGACTACACTGTCGATTACAACACCGCTGAAATCACCTTTACGCCCACGATGCTCATGTCGTCCGAGAAGCGCGTCATCGTGGAATTTGAATACACCAATCGCCATTATTCGCGATATAACCTCTTTTCTCGCAACGAGATAGAGTTTTCTGGCAAACGACCGCTCAAGCTCTACGTGAACCTGTTTCACGAGCAGGATTTGAAGAATCACTCCATCCAACCGGAGCTGACGGTGGAGAATATGCGCTTTCTCGCTGCTTTGGGCGATGCCGGCGGAACGGCCTATTTTCCGTTCACCGACACTGCGGCTTATTCCCCAGACCGTATTCAGTATGAAAAAGTGGATACATTATACAACAATAATATATATACTATTTTTCAACATTCTACAAATCCGGATGCCACGCTCTATAGCCCCGATTTTACCTATATGGGGACGAACAAGGGGAATTACAAGTTGGTGAGCAGTACTGCTAATGGGCGCGTCTTCGCGTGGGTGGCTCCGGCTGATGAGGTTCCGCAGGGCGACTATGAGCCGGTGCTGATGCTCACAGCCCCCATTTCCCAGCAGATGGCCACTGTTGGGCTCGATTACGCAGTGCGCGAGAATACCCGCATACAGACGGAGGCGGCCGTGTCGCACTACGATCAGAATACCTTCTCCAAGAAAGACCGCCAAGATGATATTGGGTTTGCTTACTTTTTGAATATCAGTGATATAGAAACGTTTCGAGCCAAAGTTGACACGTTGCCCTGGAGGTTAGAAAGTCACGCACAATTGCAGTTCGTTCACAAGAATTTCACCCCGTTTGAGTCGTTTCGGGATGTGGAGTTCGCCCGCCACTACAACATCGCTTCCGATTATGCGAATCACCGATCGGAATGGCTGGCCCAGGTGGGACTCGTGCTCAGCAAGTTCCAGCGGCATCTGCTGCGTTACGACCTGAACTATTTCAACCGTGCCGAGGAGGTCAACGCCCTGCGCAACGAACTTACCACCGACGACCGTTGGCAGGATTGGCACCTGCGGACCAACTCGAGTTATCTGCTCACCCGCGATTCCGTGCAGCGAAGCCGGTACCTCGTTTCGCGACTGCAGCTTGCCAAACAGTGGAAGCCCATTACCTTGAATGTTGACAACTTGCTGGAATACAATGTCTTCCGTGCTGTAAAAACGGACTCCCTGCGACTGAACAGTTTCGCCTTTAACGAGTTCAACGCTGACATCCATAGTCCCGACAAGGCAAAACACCAGTTCCTGTTGGGGTATAAGAATAGGGTAGAGCTGGCTCCGGATTCGCAACGGTTGCGCCATCATCTGACGATTCACGAGGTGCGGGCGCAGTATCGGTTCGCACAGATCAAGAACCAGAGTTTCGCGCTGAATGCCACCTATCGTCATCAATCGTTGGCGGATTCGGTAGGAAAGGCCGCGGGTGAGAACTACTTTGTCGGCAATGTCCAATACACAGGCCGTTTCCTGCGGAATACACTGATTATCAATACGTACTATGAGGCAGGAAGCGGTATGGAACTGAGGAAGACCTTCACGTTCATCAAGGTGGCGAAAGGGCAGGGGACGCACGTCTGGAACGACTACAACGGCAACGGCATCGAGGAACTGGACGAATTTGAGGTGGCGGCATTTCCCGACGAGGCCGAATATGTCAAGGTGTGGATTGCGGGCACCGACTACATCAACGTGTGGCAGAACCAGTGGACACAGAGCGTGCAGCTGCGGCCGGCGGCAGTATGGGCTGGCAAGAAGGGTTTCCGAAAGTTTCTCTCGCGCTTCTCCGACGTGTTTACGCTCAATGCTTCGCTCAAGCACAAAACCCGTATTTTCCTGCCGTTCGCTAACTCCGACGACGATACAAACCTTGTCGCGAACCGCATGACCCTGGCCAACACCTTCTCCTTCAACAACAGCAGCGACCCGTTTGCTTTCGACTTTATTGTTCAGAAGAATGCCAACACGCAGTGCCTCTATTACGGTCTCGAAACGAATACGGTTGATTATCAAGAGCTTGTGCTAAAGAGTACACCGGTACAACTGCTCTACCTGCAAACGTCGTTGTTACACAAGAACACCCGCAACAGTTCGAACTGTTTCACCACCCGCCAATATCTCGTGGAGATGTGGTCTGCCGAACAGGAGATCCGGTTGCAGTTCCAGAATCGCTATACCGCCTCGCTGAAAGGCTTGTACGCGCACAAAACCAACCGGCAGGGGATGGAGAAAGTGCAGCAGTACCATGCCGATCTGATGTTCAACTATCGTCTGTTGAATCGCGGAACCGTCTCATTGACAGCGGAATATGTCTATATAAAGGGAGATGTTGGGGAGAACTCTACAGTCTCCTACTTCATGCTGGAAGGGTTGAATATCGGTCAGAACCTGCTGTGGACGCTCTCTGGTCAGATTTCGATTACGCAGTTTTTGCAGGTCGCCGTCCAGTACCAAGGTCGCGCCGTGCAGGGCCATCCGGTCATCCACACTGGCAACGTCACCCTCAATGCGCTGTTCTAATAGTCGCTGCGGCATCCCTGTCGCCGCCCAAAAATAGCTAAAATTCACAGAATCAATATAATACGACGGTAAATAATCGTAAATTATTGAAATCCAGTTATTTGTTCGTAAGTTAGTAATATTTTTTCACTTTTGTTTTGCTTAGAGAAAAAGATACCGAAAAATATGCTATTTTTGGCACTTCAAAAAATTAGGCTAAAATTGTAAAGTGTAACTTTTTGGTTCGAAGGGGCGTATAAGCAGGGAAATGTGATTGTTAAAAGGCTAAAAGAGTTGTGCAATACATTGATAGCCAGTATATTAGTGTGTTAATCAATTCGTTAAAGAATATGAGGAAAAGTGTACAAAAGGTTGGTCTGTTAGTGCTTCTGGCAATGTCCGCGATGGTGTCGGGTTTTGCACAGGATGATGCACAATTTACCTTTTTTCCGTGGGTGACGTCCTATTACAACGCCGGCGGAATAGGGGAACAGCATAATACATTGTGTTTCACGGCTGACTACAACAACAAGTATTTGGGTTGGGGAGACCTCTCCACTACGGCCATTAACAATGACACGGCGTTGAAGACTGCCCCGCAGGACTTCCTCTTCAGTATCGAATCTTATTTGAAAAAGCTGCATGGCTCCCTCGGTGTCACGCTGGTCCACGACCGGCTGGGCTTCTACAGCAACACTGGTGTGAAGCTGGGTTATGCCTACAAACTGCGTGTTGGTGGTGGGCATCTCGGCATCGGAGCCCAGGTTTCCCTTTATAATCAGTCAATTGACGCCAAGTGGCATGCCATACAGGAAGGTGACCCGACGTTGGAACAGTTGTCTGAGTCCACGCTGGATTTGGATTTCAACTTTGGTGTGCTGTATAAGTCAGACCAATGGTATGTGGGTGTGGGCTGGACGCAGATTGCCGCTATGTTCGACAAGAATCAGGCGCTGCGCGTCTCCGGTGAACATGGCTCTCGCCGTTCCTCACAGCTGTATGTGCACGGTGGTTACACATGGGTGGTGCCTTTCAATCCGAACTGGGAGGTGATTCCGCAGGCCCTCGTGAAGACCGATTTCAAAGAATATCAATGGGAGATTCTCGCGCTGGCCCGCTATAACGGCGTCTATTGGGGTGGTATTGGCTACCGTTTCCAGGATGTCGCTTCCCTTGCCTTCGGTGCCCGCCCGTTCTACAACTCCTCCAACATCTACCTTAAGGGGTTGGATCTGGGTATCTCCTACGGAATTCCCACTAATTCATTGGCTTACAAAAAGAATCGCAGCTTCGGTGATATCGAAGTTGTGGTGCGCTATTGCTTCGATATTTACAAGCCCGAGATCTTCTCCGGCTACGGCAATTCGAGATATATTTATAAGAACAGATACTAAAATTAACAAACCTGCGTTAATAACACGTTTTTGGAAATTAAAATTTGAACAATATGAAACGGGTAATCATTTTTCTAGCAGCGGCATTCGTGTTACTGGTGTCGTGTAAGAACGGCGGCGACGGTCAGCTCGTCGGCGTGCAGGACCGTCCGGAATTCTCCGATTTGGAGCCTTACGGCATGGTCTATATCCCCACCGGCCACTACATCATGGGTGGCGGTGACCAGGACGTCCCCTTCGCTCTGACCCAGCAGTCACGCAATGTGAACGTTGCGGCCATCTGGATGGACGAGACGGAAATCACCAACAACGAGTACCGCCAGTTCGTGTATTGGGTGCGCGACTCCATCGCCCATACCCTGCTGGGTGACGCCGAAATCACCGAAGAGGAGAAATACGGCCACTATCTGAAATATCAGAAGGGCGAAAACGAAGGTGAAATCATCGAGCCCAAGCTGATCAACTGGAAGGAGAAAATTCCGTGGGATTCCGACAATGAGGAAGTCCAGTCGGCCCTTTCCCCGCTGTTCAGCAAGCTCAACACCCGCTTCTATCACTACAGCGCCAACCGCCTGAACGTCTCCATGCTCAACTATGAGTACTGGTGGATTGACTATCGCAACTATCGGGATCCCAAGAATCCTGACGAGTTCGGTGCGTCCACTAAGGAATTCGACAAGGAGGGCAACGACTTTGGCGGTATCTACGCGAACCGTCCGAGCAGCATGGGCAACGGCTGGCAGCGCTTCATCAAACATGAGGTGGTGAACATCTACCCCGACACCCTGTGCTGGGCTCACGACTTCGTCTATTCCTATAACGAGCCGATGATCCTGAACTACTTCAACAACCCGCAGTTCGACAATTATCGTCAACCTGTTCTTTGCGGTTGCGGTCGCGATCATTCTTTCGGAACTTACCGGAAAGCTGAAGAAGTTCTACCAGTCGGTTATCCTTCTTCCCTACCTGCTTTCCGCCGTTATCATCAGCTACCTTGTATTCGCGTTCCTTTCCGCTGACAACGGCTTCATCAACAACTCGATCCTGAAGTCCCTCGGAAAAGAACCGATCAGCTGGTACCAGGAGAAAAAATACTGGCCCTTCATCCTGGTATTCGTGAATCTCTGGAAGGGCGTCGGATACAACTGTATCATTTATCTGTCGACGATCCTCGGTTTCGACCGTTCCTACTACGAGGCGGCCAGAATCGACGGCGCGACCAAGTGGAAACAGATCACGAAGATCACGCTTCCGCTCCTTCGCCCGACGATCATCATGCTGACCCTGATGGCAGTCGGCCGTATCTTCTATTCGGATTTCGGTCTCTTCTACCAGGTGCCGCAGAACTCCGGCGCGCTGTACTCCGTGACAAACACGATCGATACCTACGTTTACAGGGCACTCCTTGAGCTCGGCGATATCACGATGTCTTCCGCGGCTGGCGTGTACCAGTCCCTGGTCGGATTTGTCCTGATCATGACGGCGAACCTGGTCGTGAAGAAGGTCGATCCGGAAAGCGCACTGTTCTAAGGAAAGGAGGAAACGGTCATGAAAACAAGAAAACTGAACGAAGAGAAACGGTTCCAGATCTTCGGAAATATCGTCATGTGGATTTTCTCCCTGCTGGCGCTGATTCCGTTAATCCTTCTCCTGATCTCGTCCTTAACGGATGACTCGGCCCTGATCCGGAACGGCTACTCCTTCTTCCCGGAGCAGTGGAGTGTCTATGCTTACGAATATATTTTCACCTCCGGCAACTCGCTGACAAACGCCTACATGATGTCCTTCATCCTGACGGCTGTCGGTACGCTGCTCGGACTCACGATCACGACGCTGCTCGCCTACGCGCTTTCCAAGAAGTTCCTGCCGGGCCGCGGCATCATTACCTTCCTCGTGGTCTTCACGATGCTGTTCAACGGCGGCCTCGTACCGACCTACATGAACTACTGCAACGTGTTCCATGTGAAGGATACCTTCTTCGGAATCCTGCTTCCCGGCCTGCTGATGAACGCGTTCAACGTCATGATGATGAAGTCCTACTTCGTCTCGGGCGTGCCGGATGAGATTCTCGAAGCCGCGTACATCGACGGTGCGACCGAGTTCCAGACCTTCCTGAAGATCGCCCTGCCGCTCGCAAAGCCCATCGTTGCGACGATCGCGCTTTTCATCGGCATCGGCTACTGGAACGACTGGATGAACGGCTACGTTTACCTGACCAGGGCGACGAACCTCTTCACGATCCAGAACCTGCTGAACCGGACGATGCAGAGCATCCAGTTCCTGCAGCAGAATTCCACGATCAGCGGCGCCAATACCGGCCTCGCGTCCATCCCGGCGGTTTCCGTCCGTATGGCAATGGCGGTCTGCGGCATCCTGCCCATCGTGGTGATTTACCCCTTCATCCAGAACAATTTCGTCAAGGGCATTACCCTCGGCGGCGTCAAGGGATGATCGAAATGTATTTTCGCGCAGGGCCGGAAAAGGCCCTGCGCTGTCTTTTTTTGAAGGGAAAAGAATATGTCCAGATCCTACTATTCCGAGGTCCGCGTGACGGACTTCGGCCCTTATACCACCAAACTCATCCTGCCGCTTGACGGGCAGGTCAAAGCCGGCGCGGTCGATAAAGACACCTTCTCCGTCTATGTGCGGCGGCTCGACAAGTACGGAAAGCAGCTGCTTGTCCCGAAAAACCGTTCGTTTGACCCGCTTACCGCGACCGAAATGATCGAAAGCCGCGGATACCTGACCGTGACGGACGCGTACCCGTCCGACTTTTACGGCAAGCGTCTCAAAGCTTCCGATATCGTGACGCTGGAGATCCTGCACGGCCCGGGTTCTCCGCTCGCCTCTGAGCTCGGGCAGGACGTCTGGTACAACATTTTCATCCATACCGCACACACGGTTACGCAGGTGAAGCCCTTCGAGGATGAGAACGGGCCTGTGACCGGCCTCGTCTTCGACCGGAAGCTCGAGACCCGCATGCCGGACCTCTACGGCTGGATCAACAGCCGCAGCTCGTACGAAGCCTGCCCGCTGCGCTACGGATACTTCGTGCCGCAGGGACCGGGCGAGAAGAAACCGCTCGTCATCTGGCTGCATGGCGCGGGAGAGGGCGGCAAGGACGCCACGATCGCCTACGCGGGCAACAAGGTCACCGCGCTGACAACCCCGGAAGTGCAGGCGTTCTTCGGCAAAGGCGGCGCTTACGTGCTCGCGCCGCAGACTGAGACCTTCTGGATGGATACCGGCAAGGGCGAGATTGAAGCGAACGGGACGACGATTTACGGGCCGGCTTTAAAGGCGTGCATTGACGAATTTATTGAGAAGAATCCAGGAATCGACAAAGACAGGATCTTCATCGGCGGCGACTCCAACGGCGGCTTCATGACGGTCCGCATGATTCTCGACTACCCGGACTTTTTCGCGGCGGCATTCCCGGTCTGCGAAGCGCTTCCCGACGAATGCATTTCGGACGAGGAGCTTCTGAAGAT